>DAOUPQ010000104.1 GCA_030626085.1 Flavobacteriia bacterium | reverse complement strand
ATTAATTTTAAACCCCATTCATTCTGGGTTTTGAGGGTGCAAATATACATCTTTTTATGAATTTGAGAAAATCTTTTTAACATCAAATTAAGCTGATATTTTATTTGTATAAAATGCTGCATATTAAATTGTTGTAATTATGTAATAATATTTATTTGCTTTTATTGGTTAAATAAATACCTACTAATATGATTGTACCGGCAATTAACTGACTAAAATATAATTTTTCACCATCTAATACACCCCAAAAAATTGCAACTAAAGGAATCAAATAAGTAACTGAACTCGAAAATATTGGTGATGAAATCTGAACCAATCTATTAAAGATCGTTTTGGCTAAAGCAGTTCCAAATACTGCTAAAATACCAATATATAAAAGTGAAGTTTTTAAAGTGTCTGTCATTTCTAATTCAAAAAAACTGGTTTTCCATAAGATAATCAAAGTTGGAATTAGCAATAAAACAAAATTTGCAGTTGTTAAAGTCAAGGCATTTATATGATCTAAATGTTTCTTTAAGATATTTACATTAAAAGCATAACCAATTGAAGCAATAACAATTAAAACTGCGTAATAATAATTTTGATCAGGATTTATCTGACTTCCTTTATAGATCAAAAAAACAGCTCCTGTCAATCCTAAAATAATTCCAAATATTTGTTTTCTTAAAAATGAAAAACCAAAAAATAAGGCACCAATAATAAGTGTATTAAGCGGTGTTAATGAATTTAATATTGAGGCAATAGAACTATCAATATTTTGGATTGCATACGCAAATAGAAAGGCAGGAAAAAATGTACCTAATAATGCAGTTAAAGAAATATAATACCATTCATTTTTTGATAATTTAAAAATCGATCTAAAACTTATAAGCATTAAAGTTAGAGATGTTAAAATAATACGAAGTGCACCCATTTGTATAGGTGTAAGACCCAAGAGAGATTTTTTCATCAAAATAAATGAACTACCCCAAATAATTGAAAGCAGAACTAAGAAAAACCACCTGAGTTGTTTGTTAGTTATTTAGTCATAAATTTAAAATAATTGTAAAAATCGTTTAAAATATTTAAATGATTACATTTGTATTGAAAATTAATTTCTTTTATGAAACATAACTTATTTATAGGTATAATATTTTTTTTAAGCGTGTTTATGTTCTCGTGCAATACATCTCAAAAAGAAAATGAGAACATAAAAGATAAAATAGATACAAAGAGTAAAGTTGGAAATTTTAAAAAGATTGAAATTGAAATTGAGGGAATGACCTGTGAAATTGGTTGCGCCAGATTAATTGAGTCCAAACTTTCTAAAACTGAAGGCGTAAGATATACAAAAGTAAGTTTTGAAGAAAAATTAGGAAGAATTGAATATGATGCTAATATGATTAATCAGAAACAATTCTATAATTTAGTTCAAAATATTGCAGGAGGTGATTTGTATAAGGTTGTTAGAATTGAAAATGTTAATAAATTTACGTCTATTGAATAAAAATAATTACAAATCTATTGTTGTTTTTTATAAAAATGTAGTTTATTTGCAAAAATTATAATTAACTAAAATTCTAAAAGATGAAATTATTAAGATTATTTTTAGCGATTGCTATTATAAGTTCAGTTGCGATTTCGTGTAAAAAAACTACGGAAGAAGCAAAAGAAGATTTAAAAGATGCTGTTGAAAAAGCAGAAAAAAACGTTGATAAAGCTGTTGATGCAGCTGCAGATGCTGCAGATGCTGCTGCAGAAGCTGCCCAGGATGCTGCTGATGAAGTAGTAGAAGCTGCAGAGGATATTCAAGATGCCGCAAGCGATGTTGTAAAAGCAGCAGGGTTTACTGTTAATTATCCAAAAGATACTAAACTTCAAAATCAAGTTAACAATTCTATGCTAGCTATGTCAAAAGCAAATCCAAATGTTGGAAAAATGTTTAATAGTGCCTACGGATATGCTGTGTTTCCAAAAATTACTAAAGGAGGTCTTGTAATTGGTGGTGCAGGTGGTAAAGGATTGGTTTTTGTTAATAATAAAGTTATTGGTTCTGCTTCATTAATGCAAGCTACTATTGGTGCACAAGCCGGAGGTCAGCAATATTCTGAATATATTTTATTTGAAAATAAAGCAGCTATGGAGCGTTTTAAAAATAACAAATTTAAATTTGCTGGTGAGGCTTCGGCAGTTGCTTTAGATAAGGCTGTGTCTGAAAATATAGATTATCAAGAAGGTGTTGCTGTTTATACTCATGCAAATAAAGGTTTAATGGCAGAAGCTTCTTTAGGAACTCAAAAATTTAAATACAAGCCAGGTATTAAATAAGAAATTTTACATAATATTTAGAAACCTCAAGTAAATTCTTGAGGTTTTTTTTATGAAATATTTAAATTTTCTTTTGCTGCTTGATTATTATTTAGTCTATTTGCCGATTAATTTATAAAAAAATGAAAATGAAATTATTAAAAGGTTTTTTAGCAATTGCTTTAATTAGCATAATTGCTGTTTCATGTACTGAAGCAAAAAAAGGTGCAGAAAAAGATATTAAAGATGCTGTTGAGACAGTAAGTGATGCTGCAGACAAGGCTGTTGATGCTACAAAAGATGCAGCTGATGCAACTAAAGAAGCTGCTGAAAAAGCTGTAGAAGCAACAAGTGAGGTTATCGATTCATTGAAATAAGATGCTGAAAAAGTTGTTGATTCAGTTAAATCTACAGCTGAAAAGATGTAAGAGTTTTTATTCTCTAACATTTAATGTTTAAAAGAAACCGTTTTTAAATGACGGTTTTTTTTATGTCTTATTTTTTGACCTTCTGCGAAGTGAAAAATATAAAAGAAGCAAACTTATAACCTGAGTTCAAGCTAAGATTTATAAGTTGATGTGTTACTCCTAAAAAAAACAGGAACTTGGCCTTTACTTTTTCATAAAGTTAAAATGCCTAAGAATACCTGACCAATTAGCATTATTAACCCTAATATTAGTTAATTATGAACAAATTTAGAGTAGTTATAATTTTGTTTTTTAAGAAATTTAATTTTGCCATTCTAGACTTTCCATCAAATGTTTTAGGTCTTTTTCTAAATAATTTACAGCAGGCAAGATCGAATCGTAATTAGGTTGAACATTAAAATAAACCGCACCTGTTAAAAAGTGTTTGGTACTGTCAGTAAGGTGAAATTGTAATGGAGATGCTGCATTTCCGATAACTCTAAAAATAGCTCCATAAGTTTTGTTATTTAAATTTTCAAATGGCAAAGAACTAATTTTATCTGCTTTTATAGAATGGTTAAATGTAAGTTTTTCTGATTCCTGAAATAACTCCTTTAAATTATTATCAATAGGACGATAGGTAATATTGATACTGGCATTTAATCTGGGATATTCAATATTAATCCAACATTTAGAATTTATTTTAGTATTTGCCTGGTTTGAAAATTCAAATGAATACGGGCAATTACTCTGCAAATTTATATATGTTGATTCAGGATATTCTAATCTTAATTGTGCCTTAGGTTTTGGCAGCGTGTCATTACTACATGAGCTTAAGATTATAAAAAAGAATATAAAATATACACCAATAAGTAATTTGTTTTGTTTTAAGAATTGATTAAAAAAACTCATTTATCTGTGTTTAGGTAAAGTAACTTTAATTTGTTTGATACGTTTTTTGTCGATGTCTTTAATAGTGAATTTGTATTTTTTAAATTTTATGATTTCTTCCTTTTTAGGATATCTTTCAGTTATTTCAAGAATAAAACCTGCAAGAGTTTCTGCTTCATTTTCATTATCTTCAAATATAGATCCATCAATTTGTAATACCCTAAAAAAATCTTTTAGCGTAGTTTTACCATCAAAAACGAAATTATTATCATCGATCTTTGAATAGGATAGATCCTGATCATCAAATTCATCACTAATATCACCAACAATCTCTTCAATAATATCCTCTAGTGTTATGATACCTGATGTTCCTCCATATTCATCAACAACAATTGCCAAATGGTTTTTCATTTCCTGAAATTCCTTTAAAAGGTCATCCAGTTTTTTATTTTCAGGAACAAAAAATGGTTCTCTGATTATTTTATTCCACTTAAAGACTTTTTTATTGATATGTGGGATTAAATCTTTAGTGTATAAAATTCCGATTATTGTATCAATGTTATTTTCATAAACAGGGATTCTTGAATGACCATGCTTAATGATCTGTTTTATTACCTCGCTGTATTCTTCATTATCAGGAAGTGCAAATATATCCATTCGTGGACACATCACTTGAGTTGTTTCTGTATTTCCAAAACTGACAATACCATGAAGTATTTTTTTTTCTTCTTTAGTTGTAGCATTTGATGATGTTAATTCTAAAGCTTGAGAAAGTACTTCAACAGAAAAGTCAGAATTTTTTTTATTGATTTTATTTTCAACAACATTTGTCAATTTTAATAAAGGAACACTTAAAAATGTTAAAAATACATTTAATACTTTTAAAGGTTTGGCCATAAAATAAGCAAATTTTAAGGCATTTCTATTTGCATAAACCTTAGGTAAGACTTCACCAAATAGCAGAAGTAATGAGGTTACTAAAACAATTTCAATAATAAATCGAACAATTATAGATTGAATATTTCCAAAAAAATAATCACCTGTATAGGCAAAGATCAAAACAAATAAAATATTTATAAAATTATTTGAAATTAATACAGTAGCCAACAGTTTTTGCGGATTATTCAATAGATCAACTACAATTTTATGATTATTATTGGTATTTTCATCATTTTCCAGATCAGCTTTTGATAGTGAAAAAAAAGCAATTTCAGAGCCAGAAATCAGAGCAGATAAAAAGAGTAGTATTACTAAAGTGATTACACTAAAAACAATATGCCAATCAATAGAATTGATCAATAAAAAATTCGCGGGTTCAGGATCCAAATTAAATGAATTTCAGTTAGTAATAAAGGATATATTAAAATGGTAAATCATCTTCTTTTGTATCCTTAATATTATTTTCAACCGGTTTTGATTGGGTTGGTTTAATTGGCTGATTTTGGCTTAGATCTTTTTTAGTGTTCAAAAAGGTCATCTCGGTTGCATGGATCTCAGTAGTATATTTTTTAATACCGTCCTGCTCCCATTGTCGAGTTTTTATCCGACCTTCAACATAAACACGATCTCCTTTGCCTAAATATTTTTCACAAAGTTGTGCCAATTTATTGCGAACCACTACATTGTGCCATTCAGTAGTTGTGATCCTTTCGCCAGTTTGTTTGTTCGTATAAGTCTCGTTTGTCGCTACAGGAAAGCGTCCTAAACTATTACTATCATCAAAATAGTGCATTTTTACATCATCTCCTAAATGCCCAATAAGCATTGCTTTATTAAGTGAACTTGCCATATAAAATTATTTTTTGCTTACCAAATATACCACAAATTTAAACTATTTTTTAAATTTATTAATAAAGTTATAAATAAGCGTAGGGACTGCAAAATTAGATATATTTTCCCATTCTACAGCACCCTTTAAATGAGATTGGGTTTTAATTATCCAAAAATTGGTGTAGATATGTTGATGTGTTAATCTATGAATAATAGGTTTGCTATTGAAAATCTGTAGTTTATAATCATTTTTAACGATTAGATCTTTAAAAGTATTTATTTTAATTATTTCATTATAATCAATTTCATATGCTGATTCATATAATGGAAATTGAAATAAATTTTTCCATATATCTTTATCTTTTCTTCTTTCTAAAATGGTATATTTACCTGATATGTCCAATACCAAAAAATTAAAATAACGTTTTTTGATATTGATTCTTTTAATTTTAACAGGGAGTGACGAAATACTCATATTTTTAACTGCCAGACAAGTTTGATTTAACGGACAAGAGTCACAAAGGACATTTTTTGGTGTACATATTGTAGCACCTAGCTCCATAATAGCCTGGTTATAATCACCCGGATCTTTATAATTGATCAAAGATTGTGATAATTGTTTGAATTGTTTTTTCCCTTCTGTAGAATTAATGGCCGTATTTATATTAAAATATCTTGATAATACACGATAAACATTTCCATCAATTACTGCATAGGGTTTATTAAAACAGATAGAAGTAATAGCAGCAGCAGTATATTCGCCAATACCTTTAAGTTTAATAATTTCGTTATAATCTGAAGGAAATTCACCATTGTAATGCACCACAATATATTTAGCAGTATGATGTAGATTTCGTGCACGTGTATAATAACCCAAACCTTGCCAAAGCTTTAAAACTATATCCTCATCGGCTTTAGCCAAATCAAAAATTGTTGGAAATCGGTCTAAGAATCTTAAGTAATAAGCAATTCCCTGAGCAACTCTTGTTTGTTGAAGAACAACTTCAGAAAGCCAAATTTTATAAGTATCCCTGGTTTTTCGCCAAGGTAAATCCCTTCTATTTTTTAAGTACCACTGTATTAAAAGGTTAGAAAAATCCATAAAAAAACATCGTTTTACAATCAACACTCCGTTACAAACATCGATAAACAATTGACAATGAGTAAAATAAGTTAAAAATAATTATGATTTTATTAGGATAAAACCCTGATAATCAGTATCTTAATGGATTAACTACAATCTGTTATGATATGACTACCAAGGGAATAAAAACTTATAATGATCTAATAATCAACGTATTGAATAAATTACCAAACATTAACAAACGAAGAAAAGACTTTTTAGTTGAAATCTTTGTTCTTTTGCTAAGCATAAAAGGGCGAATCAACTTTTTACAGTTGTCTCGCTATGGTAATTACAAAGAACAAAGATACAGACAACAATTTGAAAAAAGATTTAATTTTTTAGAATTTAACAAAGAGTTGGT
>DAOUPQ010000054.1 GCA_030626085.1 Flavobacteriia bacterium | reverse complement strand
GGTAAATTTGCCGATTTTATCATTTTAAATCAAGACATTATGGAAATAGATATTGAGAAAGTGCCAAATATTACGGTTTTGGAAACTTGGCTTGATGGAGAAAAAGTAAAATAGTTTTATCTAAATCATCTGTTTTGCTAGTAAAAACAGACATAAATCACATTTAACCAATCAATTATTAAATTTTACAGCTAATGAAAAAAACCATATTTATTATTCTTGTAATTGGTATCAACACATTATTGTTTTCTCAAAAACCAAATTCAATACAATTAACAGATTGGAAAATTCAAAATAGTAATTTAGTTAAGGAAAACGGAAAAGATATTTCTATTGAACAACACAATGATAAAACCTGGATACAAACAAATGTACCCTCTACTGTTTTCAATGCACTTGTAAAAAACGGAACTTATAAAGATATTTATATTGGAAAAAATCTTGAAAAAATTGATACTAAACCATTTTCCAACCCATGGTGGTATAAAACAAGTTTCAACATAAATGATATAAATCAGATATATTCATTAACATTTAATGGAATTAATTACAGTGCTGATATTTGGCTAAACGGAAAACGTATTGGAAATAAGAAAAGCATCCAAAGCGCTTATAAAATTTTTAATCTAGATATTACTGATCATATTGTAAAAGGTAAAAATGTTCTTGCTGTGGAAATCTTTCCACCCGGGAAAACCGATCTAACAATTGGATTTGTAGATTGGAACCCTCCTGCCCCAGACAAAAATATGGGTATTTGGCGCGGAGTAACACTTAAAAAAACTAAGGAAGTATCTCTAAAAAATATTTTTATAAGGTCAAAAATTGATCTGGAAACATTACAAAAAGCCGATTTAATTATTACTGCTGATTTAGTAAATCATTCTCCTAAGAAAATTTCAACAATAATTAACCTTAGCATTGGTGAGGATATTAAAATTTCTAAAGAATTTTCACTAAATCCAAATGAATCTAGGTCAATTCAGTTTTTATCTGATGAATTCCGTCAATTACAAATACAAAATCCAAAACTTTGGTGGACCAATAATTTGGGTGAACCAAATTTATACGACTTAAATATTTCGGCAACCGTTGGCAAAACTATTTCTGATAATGAGCATATACGTTTTGGAATAAGAGATATTTCTGAATATACAAACCAAGAAGGACATAAAGGATACAAACTAAATGGCAAAAAAATATTGATAAAAGGAGCTGGTTGGGTTGATGATCTTTTATTGGGTGATACACCCAAAAAAGTAAAGGCTCAACTTCAATATGTGAAACACATGAATATGAATACTATTCGCTTAGAAGGATTCTGGGGGAATGACAAAACTATATATGAAAAAGCAGATGAACTAGGAATACTCGTAATGATTGGCTGGAGCTGTCATTGGGAATGGGAGGGCTATTCAAATAGAGAAGAACTAACCAAATATATGTCAATTACAGAGCCTGAAGACATGCAATTACATGCTGAAGGATACAGAGATCAAGTTATATGGTTAAGAAATCATCCAAGTGTATTTCTTTGGTCATATGGCAGTGATAAACTTCCAGTTCCTGAATTAGAACGGAAACTAAATAATTATCTCAAGGAATTTGATAACACAAGACCAATAGTAGCATCATGTAAATACAAAGATTTTGATTTAAAATACAATGAAAAGGGTGAAGTTATTGAAGGTTACATAAATGATAGTGAAATAAGTGGGCCAACTCGTGTAAAAATGCTAGGTCCTTATGCATACATATCACCTAATTATTGGTATATTGATAGTATTGCAGGCGGAGCTTTTGGTTTTAATACTGAAACTGGTCCTGGACCTCAAGTGCCTCCATTAGAAAGCCTTAAAAAAATGATACCCAAAGATAAGCTTTGGCCAATTAACGATGTATGGAATTTCCATAACGGTCGAAATGAGTTTCAAACCCTTGACAGGTATATTAAGGCTTTTAATGGAAGATATGGAGTAAATAACAATGTTGAAGACTTTGCCTTTAAATCTCAAATATCAAATTACGAAGCCATCAGAGCAATGTTTGAGGCTTTTGCAGTAAATAAATATAAAGCAACAGGTATAATTCAGTGGATGTTAAATTCTGCCTGGCCTGAAACCTTTTGGCAACTATATGATTGGTATATGATGCCTAATGGAGCTTTTTACGGAACAAAAAAAGCATGTCAACCTCTTGGTTTAATATACAATTATGGAGATAACGCTATTTATATCAATAATGAATATAATGATCTATATAGCAATTTAAAAGCTGAAATTTCAATTTTAAATATTAACTCAGATGTTTTGCTAAAAAAAGAGATTCCTATTACTATCGAAGAAAGGAAATCTAAAAAATTATTTACAATACCTGAGCTTAAAGAACTTTCAAAAACCTATTTCCTTTCAATGAAACTAATTGACAAACAAGGAAATGAAATTAGTAGCAATTTTTATTGGCTTTCAACAAAAGAAGATGTGTTAGACTTTAAAAATTCAACTTGGTTTATGACTCCAATAGCGGAATATGCTGATTTCACAGCTTTAAATACAATGCCAAAAGCTACAGTTAAAGTAACTCATAAATTTACTGATAAATCAATAACTGTTAATATTAAAAACACCTCTAATAAACTTGCATTTTTCATTGATTTACAGGTAAAAGGTTCTAAGTCTGGAGAGTCAATATTACCAATATTTTGGGATGATAATTATTTATCATTACTCCCTGGTGAAGAACATCAAATAAAAGCTACATTTACAAATAATAAAAGAACAGACGGAGATCCTATTTTTACATATAAAGGATTTAATTTAAACTGAAAATCATGAAACGAAATTATATTATTGTATTATTAATTTTTTTAGCATTCTTTGTTATATCGTTTTTAACAAATATACTTGGAGCACTTAATCCAAGTGTTTCTTCAAGTTATGGTTTGAATGAAACCATGGCTGGTTTTTTACCCTTTTCATTTTTTATAGCCTATGGGGTAATGTCTATCCCTGCTGGTTTTATGGTGGAAAAATACGGTGAAAAGAAAATGATCATCTTAGGATTCTCTCTAGCATTATTAGCTTCATTGCTTTTTACAGGCATTCCAAGTTTTGGAGTTTTTATGTTTTCTCTTTTTACTATCGGTACAGGAATGGCGATTTTGCAAGTTGTTATAAATCCACTTTTACGTGCAGCAGGAGGTGAAGAGAATTATGCTTTCACATCGGTAATAGCACAATTAATTTTTGGAGCTGCCTCATTTGTAAGTCCTCAGGTTTATTCCTGGCTTGTTACAAATATTGATAAAACTGCAGATCAACAAAGTCGTTTTATCCGTTTTATGTCAGGCATAATTCCATCAGATAAAACATGGGTTTCTATCTATTGGATTTTTGCAATTTTAAGTTTCTTAATGATCCTATTGGTTTTATTTACAAAGTTTCCAAAAGTAGAACTTCAAGAAGATGAAAAAGTTGGCACAAAAGATAGTTATTTAAAACTTTTTAAAAACCGAACAGTTATCCTTTTCTTTTTTGGAATTTTCGCTTACGTAGGTGTAGAACAAGGAATTTCTTATTGGATGTCAAAATTCTTACAAACATATCACGGCATCAATCCCGAAACAACTGGCGCAAGTGCAATTGGAAATTTTTGGGGATTAATGACAATTGGAGGTATTATTGGACTATTATTATTAAAATTTTTAGATAGTAAAATAGTATTAAAATTATTTACAAGTTTGGCTATTATTAGTTTAGCCGTTGCACTTTTTGGTTCGGCAGATACCTCACTCTATGCTTTCCAGGCAAGTGGATTTTTTCTTGCAGTAATGTATCCCATAATCTTTTCACTCGCTTTAAACTCACTTGACAAACATCACGGTGCATTTGCGGGTATTCTGGTAAGTGGTATTATGGGTGGTGCCATTGTACAATTAATAATTGGTTTTATCAGTGATCTTACTTCACTGAAAGTTGGTATGTATTTTAATTTTATCCTTTTAATTTACATTTTAAGTATCGGTTTTTGGGCAAAACCGCTTATCAGCAATAAAACAATTGATTTAAAAAAGAAAAACAATTAAATGAATCTTCCTAAGAGTAAAAGAATTATCGGAGTTGATCTGGGTGGCACAAAAGTGGAAGCAGGGCTCATAGACGGAACTGATATCATTAAAAAAAAATATGCCTTAATTGATAACAAATCAGAAGACCCAATGGTTGTTATCAACCAGATCATCAACGTGATTTCAGATCTATTTGATGAAACTGTTAAAGGTATTGGTATTGGCATTCCGAGTTTGGTAAATAGAGAAAAAGGTATTGTTTATTATGTTCAAAACATTCCTTCATGGAAAGAAATTCGTCTTTCTGATATCCTTCAAAAAGAATTTAATGTACCGGTGTATTTGGATAATGATGCAAATTGTTTTGCCTATGGCGAATATAAATTTGGTGAAGGAAAAGGTCAGGATAATTTTGTAGGCATTACTATCGGCACTGGTATGGGGTCTGGAATAATAATAAACGGTCACCTTTTAAAAGATGCCAACTGCGGATCAGGAGAATTTGGATCAATCCCTTATCTTAAAGGTATTTACGAAGATTATTGCAGTGGTAAATTTTTTAAAACCAACTATAATAAAACTGGAGAAGAATTTTTTTTACAAGCAAAAAAAGGGAATTCTGAAGCTTTAAAAGCATTTGAAGAATTTGGATCTCATCTGGGAAATGCCATTAAAACAATTATGTTTTCTGTTGATCCAAATATGATAATTATAGGAGGTTCTGTTTCTAAATCTAAAGAATTTTTTGTGGAATCTATGACCAATTCTATTAAAGATTTTCCATCAATTAAATCTGTTAAAAATTTAAAAGTTCAATTTACTAACACTCAAAATATTGCTGTCTTAGGGGCTGCATCAATATTCTTCGACAGAACAAAATCATAATAGAATAAAAATAATATTTCAAAGACATTTATTTAATAACAAAGTATAATTTAGAAGTACATACACTATTATTCTTACTAAAATCACCAATATCTCATGAAATCAAACATTATTAAACACGCTGAAGCCGGTAAATTTGAAGACACACGATTTGAAAAAATACACAATGTTGTTTTTAAGGATTCTTTAAAAGCTTCAAATATAGTTGCACAAGAAATAGCAGAGCTTATAAAAGAGAAAGCCTCACAAAATAAAAATTGCATTCTTGGTTTGGCAACAGGTTCTTCACCGATTGATGTATATGAAGAATTGGTTAGAATGCATCAAGAAGAAGGCTTGAGTTTTAAGAATGTAATTACTTTTAATCTGGATGAATATTATCCAATGGAAAAAGAGAATATCCAAAGTTATTGGTATTTTATGTACGAACATTTGTTCAATCATATCGATATCCTTCCTGAAAATATTAATATTCCAATCGGTACTATTGCTCCTGATCAGATTCAACAATTTTGTATTGATTATGAAATGAAGATCAAAAATGCAGGAGGTTTGGATTTTCAATTACTAGGTATTGGTAGAACCGGTCACGTTGGGTTTAATGAACCCGGTTCGCACTATAATTCTGGCACCCGAACTATTACCTTAGACCATATTACTCGTGTAGATGCAGCGCCTGCCTTTTTAGGAATTGACAATGTTCCAAGAGTTGCCATTACCATGGGAATTAGCACCATTAGAAAAGCTAAACGCATTGTTTTATTAGCCTGGGGTATCAATAAAGCTTCAGTAGTAAAAAAAGCAATAGAAGAAGAGATTACTTCTGAAATTCCATCTTCTTACTTACAAAATCACAACAACTGTACTTTTGTTTTAGATGAAGGTGCTTCACAAGAATTAACAAGGGTTAAAACACCTTGGTTGGTAAAACCATGCGATTGGTCTGATAATCTTACTTTAAAAGCTGCAATTTGGTTGAGTGAATTAAAAGAAAAATCTATTTTAAAATTGACCGATGCTAATTATAACAATAATGGTATGTCAAATTTATTGGTAGAACATGGCTCAGCCTATAAATTAAATATCATTTTATTTAATAAATTACAACATACTATTACCGGTTGGCCAGGTGGAAAACCTAATGCTGATGACAGCAATCGCCCTGAGCGCAAAGATCCCGCAAAAAAACGTGTTATTATTTTTAGCCCACACCCTGGTGACGGTGTAATCTCAATGGGCGGCACAATTGACCGACTTGTAGATCAAGGCCATGAAGTACATATTGCCTTTCAAACTTCAGGCAATATTGCTGTTTCAGATGAAGAAGCATTGAAGTTTGCTGAAGTTGCACTTACCTTAAATGGAGAAAATTCAAATGTAAAAAATATTATTAAAGGCCTTAATAATAAAAAAGAATACGACATTGACTCCATAGAAGTCAGAAAACTAAAAAGTATGATTCGCCGTAAAGAATCAATTGCAGCAAGCAGATATCTAAATATTTTAGATGAACATGTTCACTATTTAGATCTACCTTTCTATGAAACTGGTACACCTACTAAGAATAAATTAAGTGACATCGATTTCAAAAAAATGAAGGATCTTATATCAAAGGTAAAACCTCATCAAATTTATGCATCTGAAGATCTTGCCGGGCCTCATAGTACACATAAATTTTGTTTAGATTCATTATTTTATACTTTAAAACACTTGAAAGATGAAAAATACATGGAGGATTGCAGAGTTTGGTTATACCGTGGAGCATGGCACGAATGGGATATTCACGAAATTGAAATGGTTGTTCCTATGAGTCCTGATCAGATTTTAAAGAAACGTCATGCTATTTTTTACCATCAATCACAAAAGGATGGTGCATTATTTCAGGGAGATGACTCAAGAGAATTTTGGATGCGCGCAGAAGATAAAAACAGAGAAACTGCAGAAAAATACAATGCTTTAGGCTTTGCAGATTATGCAGCTCTAGAGGCTTTTAGGAGATATTCTTTTTAAGAATATATCTTGTTTCTAAAAGAGTAATAATACATTGCAATTTATGAAAACCTAAAAGATGATTAATTTTGTGTATTTGAAAAAAGTTTAAAGAATTGAAGATAGAATAAAGATTTTAAAAAAATATATAATCTTTGATCATTAAACTTAAAGACTGATAGGAACAATAACTCTGGTTGTATTCCAAGCTAAAGCCATATTAACTTTATTGCCTTTTTCTTTAAACCCAATTGAAAAGACCTCTAAAGGCTCTGCTCTTTTTACTTTTGCAGTTATCCGTGCTACATCATACTTCATATCATATTCCTTTGATCCCCAAACATCAAGATTATTACTTAATATAATTGTCCATTCTTTTTCATGAGGAATAGCATACATAACATAGGTTCCTTTTTTAACTTTTATACCACCAAAAACCACATCCTGAAAAAATACTATTTCAGTAGCCTCATTTGCTCCCACACTCCAAACCTGATCAAACGGAATAATTTCACCAAATACTTCATTCCCATTACTTTGAGGACGACCATATAAAACTTTTATAATTGGAGATGAAATCTTATTCGTACGGTAATATGCAATGTCATGTGGATTTTTATCAAGATCCTTAAAATCTTGTGCTGAAGAATTTAAATTCAAAAATAAAAATGTAAAAACTACTAAATAATAATTCTTTTTCATAATATAAATATTTATAGCAACTAATAAACCTAAACGGTAAAGCAATTTTTATAATTCTGCTAAAATTTGAGATTGAGTTTCAATCGGAATATTTACTCGGGTAGTATCCCAGGCCAACACCATAAAAGTATTATTATACCTTTGTTTAAAGCCTATAGAAAAAACATCTATCGATTCTGCTTTATGAGATGGAACTTTTATTCTGGCAACATCTTTTGATTCTTCATAAAAAAATGCTCCCCAAGAATCAGTATTACTGTTTAAAATAATGGTCCATTCCTTTTCACCCGGTATGGTATGTAAGACATAAGTGCCTGATTTAATGAGTTTATTTCCAACTTTTACATCAGAATAAAATTTAATTTCAGTTGCTTCATTATCACCAGTACGCCATATTTTGTTAAAAGGAACCTGATTACCAAAAACAACATCACTTTGTTTTTTTGGTCTTCCGTAAATGACTTTAATTAATGGAGTTGATAATTTATTTGGACGTAAATATGCAATATCAAGCGGACTCTTATCTAGACCCTGTAAAGATTGAGCAAAATTTTGCTCACTAAACAATAAAGTTATGATCAAGGCCGCAAAAAAACATTTTTTATTCATAGCAATTGAATTTTTTTAATGCGTACGAATATCTAAACGTTCATTTTGTGTTTTTATTATATTTAAAAATTGATTTATTATGTATTAATTTAATCCAAATCAAAATGATTAAAATTATTTAAATGAAAAATATAATTCCATCATTATATTCAAGTACAATAGTTTATAAGCATTTCCCTTAAAATAACAGTATAACAAATTTTAATATTAACTTTGTATTGATTTTTATATACTCTAGAAAAAAAATAAACTGATGAAAATATTGATTATTGAAGATGAAAAAGATCTGGTAAACGTAATGTGTCAGTATCTACAAAAAGAAGATTTTATTTGTGAATTTGCTGTTAATTTTTTTGAGGCTGAAGATAAGTTGATCTCTTATAATTACGATATTGTTATTTTAGACATCAATTTACCTGATGGGAATGGTTTAGATCTTCTAAAAATTATTAAGACCAACAAATCAGATACGGGTGTTTTAATCGTATCAGCAAAAGATTCATTAGATGATAAATTAAAAGGTTTAGATCTAGGTGCTGATGACTATATTACAAAGCCTTTTCATTTAGCAGAGTTAAATTCAAGAATTAATTCTTTAATCAGAAGACAAAAATTTGAGGGTAATCATACCATAACATTCAATGAAATTGAGATTGATCCTAATGCAAAAATTGTAAAAGTAAATAATTCACCTGTTGATCTGACTAAAAAAGAATTTTTTCTATTGCTGTATTTTATTACAAATAAAAATAGGGTACTAACCAAAGAATCAATAGCAGAACACTTATGGGGAGACAGTATTGATCTGGCAGATAATTTTGACTTTATCTATACGCATATGCGAAACTTAAGAAAAAAACTCAAAACTAAAGGTGCAACAAACTATATGCAAACCATTTACGGACTTGGATATAAATTTGGAGAATAAATGAAATTACTCCAAAAAATAAGAAGAACTTATCTTTTATACTCTATTCTAATTTTTTTTATATCGAGTACATTTATTTATTATATCTTAAAAAGCATTATTACCAAACGTCAGGATGAAAAATTATTATACGATAAAGAAATAATTGCTCAAAAAATTAAATATGATTATCCACTACCCATTTTTGATGTTGAAGATTATATTGCAAAAAACCAGGTGAAAGACACACTTTATTTTAAAGATACTTTAATGTATCAAGTTATTAATGGTGTTGAAAATTATGAATTATACCGTCAATTAACTTCCATTGAAACATTACAGGGTAAAACATACAGAATAATTACCCGTAGCTCTCAGGTAAAAAATCGTGAATTTGTGTTAGCAATAAGTTTATCCGTGGCATTATTAATTCTACTGCTGGTTGCTACCGTATATTTTGTAAATATCATTTTTGCAAAAAAAGTATGGCATCCTTTTTATAAAAATTTAGATTCACTTAAAAACTTTTCAGTTGAAAAGAATAAACCCATTAAACTAGAAGCTACAAAAATTGATGAATTTAAAGAACTCAATCAATCACTAACAAAATTGACTGATAAATTAAGCTCTGATTTCAATAATTTAAAAGAGTTCACTGAGAATGCATCACATGAAATGCAAACCCCATTAGCAATTATGCAATCAAAATTAGAATTCTTAATGCAATCGGAAAGTTTAAAAGATAATGACAAACAATTGATCAGTTCTGTGTATTCAGCATCAAAAAGACTCTCTAAACTAAATAAAACATTGTTGACACTCTCTAAAATAGAAAATCTACAATACAGTCAAAAAGAAACATTATTAATAAACGATGTTGTTAACGATCAACTTGAACTATTTGAAGATTTTATTGATGCTAAAAAGATCAGTGTTAGCAATAATCTATCTTTAGATGTTAAAGTTGATGCTAATCCTATGTTATTTGATATGGTAATTTCAAATTTAATTGGAAATGCAATTAAACACAATCACAAGAAAGGAAATATTCATATTACTACCAGCGATGTTTTTTTAACTGTCTCTAACTCAGGTAAACCTTTAAGCATTTCTTCAGAATCATTATTTGAACGTTTTAAAAAAGATAGTAGTTCCTCAGAATCTTTTGGACTTGGACTTGCTATTGTTAAAAAAATATGTGATATATATAATTGGAAAATAAATCACTCATATTCAAATAAACAACACCATTTTTCAATATATTTTTAACAATATTCAAATAATAATATTTAGTTCTTCAGAATCTCTTTAGAATCTAAAAATATATTTGTACCGTAATTAATTGAGAAATCAATTTTTTACTTATTTCAGAAAGTTCAAAATTCATTAAAATATGGATACTGGAATAAACGGTTACAAAAGTAACTATTTGAGTTCAATTTTTAATAATGTTGACTGAGGGGATTAATATTATTACAAATTAACTTAT
>DAOUPQ010000069.1 GCA_030626085.1 Flavobacteriia bacterium | reverse complement strand
TGTTTTTCTAATACTCCATGCATGAGCCGGACTATGTAATAACTGTTCGGTTTCATCTTGTAAATACTGAATGTGCCAGTAAATAAATTCTTTGATGTTTTTTACTGTTCCAGGCACTGTGCCAGCCTTTAATTTATTTGCTAGTTGCTCGGTTTCATTTAAGGTTTTGAAAATTACCTTTCGCATTTGCTGAAGAGAAGTAAAAGTGTCACCACTACCTAAAAATACCTTTCGGTTTTTAGGCAGTGGAATCACCTTACCAAACTGATCTCCATTTTTAATGCTACGGGTGTGTGTATTCAATTTTATAACTTAAATTAATTTGAGCTACAAAATTACAACGGACTGAAGTGTAGTATTTTAGATATATTTATTTTGCTTTAAATCCTTTTAGATTTCTTTAAATTAATTTAAATTAATTTACATTTTTACGTACTGAGCCTAGTTTAATCTTATACTTTTTGCAAGAATTATATTTATTTTTGACCTATAGACTATAATCTAAAACTATATTCAATGAATTTTTTTAAATACAACAAGGAAACTGGTAAGGTAGAATCTACTAGAGGGTCTTATAGATCAGAATTAAAAAAACATTACCAATATGAAGGTACACCTCAATTAATCTCTGAACTGATAAATAAGTATGCTCCTGAAATAAGGAATAAGACTATAATTCCTAAAATGTCTGTACAAAAAATTATAGATGGATTTGGTTATGTATGTGAAGAAGAAGAATAAAAAAACCAGTTGAAAAAATTATCAACTGGCTGTATACCAAATTTTGATATTATTTATGCTGCTTGGATATTTTTTACCATACGCCAACATTCAGAAGCATTGAGGAAAACCTCGTTAATTCTAGGTTTACCGGTTATTGTTGTCACTTCACCTTTTCCAATTCGTTTTGTATTTCGCTTTACTTTTGATAATATTTTCACTATGGCGAATAAATCACTTTTATTTACAATTACAGTATAGTTATTTAACAACTTATCTAACTCTTTTTTTGCATCCTTCAGGTTTTCCTTATCAAGCTCGTTTAACAAATTATTATTGTATTTAAACATGTGTGTCATAAAAGGATTTAGATTTTTAACACCATTTTCATACGCTAGGTTAATAAATTTCTCTAAAGCTTGGTCAACTGTTATAAGAATATTTTGCGTTGCTGCATAGTATTGATATTGCCGTAAAACGATTTTTAATTGATCAGGTATTTCCATTAATTCTAATATTTTAAGACTAACATTTTCATAATTCATTGCTTTAATCTTCTTTATTAAAATTAATGCATCCTTTTTACTTTCTTTTTCTTCTTTTGTTTCGACAATTAATTTTACAGCCATTATATTGCTTTTTTTAATAGTTTATATTTCTCTTTTCTCTTTTTATTATTTTCTTTTCTATTAATAGTTTCTTTAATGGGATACATTGTAATAGGGTTTAAACCTTTATCCCAAAATGGTTGTACTTCAAAGTCATTGCCTTTTTTAATGATATTATTATTCATAATTTTAAAATTGTTTACTTAGGATTAATAATTTTAATTAGTGGAATTTGTTTTTTTTATTTTCATGATCTTTAATTTCTGTTTGAATTATTATTCTAGTTGGCTCGTAAATGAGTCCTGTAAATTCGTCTTGTATCATACCTGTACCATTTACCGGTTGCAACCGACTTATATTATCGTTATTATTCAATTTCAGTAGTGTTTATAAGGGTCTTTCACTTTTGTGAACTAATTTTTATTTACCGGTTGCAACCGGTTTTTTACGTTTATACCACAACTGTATTACAAGAATATTACAATTGTAATACACTTTGTATACGCATCTTTAATTGGGTGATCATCATCTTTAATTTTGGTTTTTAAAATATTCAATCAATACAAGTCTTTTTGAAATTGTTTTTAAACCATCAAATTTGCCAGCTTCAATTTTCGCTATTACACTTTTTAAATTTTTATGTAATTCAATACTTTTTGTGGCATTAGTCATCTCTTCACTTTTAGCAATGGTTTGTGCTTTTTTTAGGATCATTGATTTAAACTCTTTGGTATGTTGTGGTAGTTTACCTTGATTGTATAAATAATCGTAAATATGTGATGTGATACCAGTAATTGTTCCTGTGTTTTTATATTCTAAATAAAAATTCATAATTGTCTCATCTAACATTTTTTCTTGATCTTGTTTTGATGGAATAGCTTTTTGATTTTCGTGTAGTTGTTTTTTTTGCCGGTAAACTCTTAATTTTTCAATTTTATAAGCTTTATATTCTTTCATTACCTGACCAAAAACAACGGCATTGAGTTGCTGCATGGGTTTTAAAGTAAATTCACCCTGCACAAAAAGATTAAAGGCATGTTTGATCTCTTCAATAGTTAGATTAAAGTTTGATGATTTAATAAATTCGATTAATTTAATTTGGTGATCTTTTTTACCACTATTAACTCCCAAAAGATCTAGTAAATGAATAGTTAAATTTGTTAATGCTGTATTTATTTCAATTTCACTATAATCTCTTAATTGTTTTTTACTTTCTAAGATGGCTAGTAAAGGTTTTTTAATCTTTATTACAGCTAAATTATTGGTTTGTATGGTTTGTAAATTATTCATGTGAAATGGAACTTTGAATGAAATTTGAAAAATCTTGTGCTCCTGTTAGATTTTCTGTTTGTGCCGGTTTTGATGGTTTTTCAAATTTTCCTATTTTATTATACCATCCAGTTGCAACGTTTTTCCATTTTGCAACTGGAGTTCCTTTAACCACCCAGCCAACTCCCTCATAGTAATTATGGAATTTCTCAGCTTCTTTGGCTGCTATTTTTTCTTTTTGAGCGGAACTTTTTTCTTTATTCTCAACATTTAGTTTTTTTAAAAAATATTCTTCAATTTCTATAATAGAAGGAGGGAGAAACTTTCCTTTTACATTCTCTTTATCATTAACATTTAAATTATCATTAACATTTATATTTTCATTTACATCTAAGGGTTTTTTAGGTTTTATTAGGTTTTTGATAGGTTCTTTGTTTTCCACATATTTATGAGGTCGCCCACCTTTTAAACCATTTTGTTTTGATGTTTCACGCCTTTTATCATAAGCTATTATGTTTCTTTCAAAATGAGGTTCAATCAATTTAAAAACCAATTTAACCAATAGGTTTTCTAGGTTTATTTTGGTTTTGTTATTTGTATGAAAATAAAACATGTTTGTAAACAGTTCCCCTCTTTGTTCCAAGGTTAATTCTTGTATAGAATCATACCATTCTGTGTAAATAATAAAGGATTTTCTTTCAGTACTCATTGCATTGATGCTTCTGTAAGGGTATATTCATTTTCATTTTTACCATATAAACCTAAAGTTTTACCTCCTGTTTTTTTTACTTTAAAATCTTTAAATTCTAATGTGTTCAATGCTCTTCTTACAGATGAAATTGGGCAATTTAAAGGCATGTTAATGAATATTTTAGATGCTGAAAATATTTTTAATTGCTTTGCTATTTCCAATACTTTTTCATTCTGGTTTCTTGCAATTTCAGTTAAAATATTGAGTTGCTCTTGGCTCTCGTTTGTAGTGTTGTAATAAATTGTTTTTCCCATTATTTTTTTGTTTGTGGATCTAGTCCTAAAGTTTTACGAAGGTCTTTAATAGCTGGAACCTCTATTAATTCAACCCCATCTTTTTTATGATGATCGCCTTGTTTGATCTTTCCGTTTTTAAACCAACCTCTAACACCTGTTTTTGTTTTTAAAGGCAATAATTCGCCATTGACAATCTCTAATATGGTTACTTGATCCTTATTGAGTAAAGATTGCTGATAGGCTAAAAAATCTAACCTTGTTTTCTTGATATAATCTTCTTTGTTTACAATAACCAGGTTGTTATCCTGTAGGTGTTTTACAAATACATTTATTTCAATTATTCCTTTCATAAAGCATTTATTTTATCAATTACTGTTTCAAGATCTTCTACTACTTCCATGTCCAGTTTTCTTAAATTCCATACATGACCAAATTGATTTTTAAACGAATCATTCTTATACTTCGGAAAGTACTTTGTTAACTGAGTTTCTATATCCTTTTTAGTTCGATACCCAAGTTCAAAAAATAATTCAGCGATAGTTGCTATTCTTTTAGCGGTTTCAAGCCTATTTTTGGCTTTTACTTGATTTATGGTAAAATATTCAATCATTTGTATGTAAAGTATTTATAAGTTATGTACATTCGCACCATATTTGTGCATAAAGCGCAAATACTATGCAAATATAGTATTAATACTTTGTTATAATAGTATTTAAAAAAGGTATTTTTTAAATAAAATACATGTATGATTTAAAATATTGACTATGAAATCACTATCAAAAGAAGAAATGATAAATTACATTTTAGAAACTGTAAAAAGTAAAAATATTACGGTTTATTCTATTTCAAAAGCGACAAATATCACGCAATCTGCTATTGCAAACATCATAAATCGAACAACAAAAAACCCACATGCTATTAATGTGAAAACCTTGTACGATTATTTATATGATACATATGGAAGAGGGGAGATGGTTGTTAAAAAAAATCAGAATCTTCAAAAAATTGAACATGATCAATCACTAGGTAAAAAGATTGAATTATATGAAAGTGATTTGGACAGGATCTTAAATTTAAAGATCGAAAGGATCGTTAAGAAATTGACCGAAGAGAAATTTAATGAGATTAATGAGAGCTTACTATTCTTGTTAAGAAAATCCCTTGATCATGATAAAAGAATTACAGATGAATCTGAAAATAAAATAGAGAAAATTGATTAAGATATTAATTTTCTTAATCCAATGGTATAGTCATTTCCGAAATTAATTAATTCAATAAGAAACAATATAAAATCTTGATGATGACTGTTTTGTTCTTTATCTTTTTTAATAAGAAGGACTAGAAGCTCTTTACGGATAGCATGGTATTTAATAACGTCTGTTTCATGATCCATTTCTATGTTATATAGTAATGTATAATACATTATTGCATAATCTAAAACTTCTTGCTCTCGTTTATTACTGGAATATTTCAACTCTTTTAATGTGGAAATAAAGATTAATTTCCCGTAAAATTCATTAATTTTTGAGATGATAATATTCTGTAGAGACATAAGTATATTTGTAAAATGGGGTGCAAATATATACTAATGAATTAGAAAAATAAGGTCAAAAAAAGGATAAAAAAATACAAATTTTAAAGTCCTTTTACATAGAGTTTTGCACTTTATTTAGTGTCATTTATTATTTTTAGCTGTACCAGATCACGTTCTTCTTCCGGAAATTTGTCTTTGTAAAAATTATCAATATCATCTCTTTCATGCCCCATCAGTTCACGAAGCATATCCTCTTCAACACCTAGTCTTTTACCTATGTTAGCAAAAGTATGCCTTGCGATTTTTATACTTAAATTGCCCTCTAACGGCTGTACTTTTATATCCAATCTCTTTTGCATGTCAATTAAATATCTGCCATAACGTCTGCGAAAAGTAACATAACCTTTAAAATCTTTCCTATGAGGAAAAATGAAATTTGATCCATTGTATTTTTTTAGTATTTGTCTAATTTTATTTGACATTAATAAATCAAATTGATAACCGTTTGCAATCTTTGCCCTCTTGATAAAAATTCTATTATTTTCTATATCTCCACGCTTCAAATTATAAACATCTATTAGATCCTGTCCGCCTAAATAAAATTGCAATAAAAATAAATCTCTAACACCGTCCATTGCTCCTGTAAAAGATGCATTTTCAATTTTAGCAATACTCTCCAAAGTGAGGTACTTTTTACGCATTTGATGGCTTCTGACTTTTAATCCGTTAAAAACACCAGTAAAAGGTTTTTTGTCTTCTGTTACACCTCTTAGAACAGCTTGATTATAAATTGCTCTTAATGTTCGCAAGTAATTATGTATAGAAGTATTTTTTAGCCCATCTTTTTGCTTTTGTTGTACAAATCCTAGTAATATATTATAGTCTAAATCTTTAAATTCCAATGCGCCTGTGTAATTAGAGAATTGAATTTTAGCAGTATTGTAAACTATTGCATTGCTGTGTTTATTTAATCTCTTCTTTTCTTCAATTAAAGTATCTGTGAAACTAAAAAAATCAATTGTATTTATTTCATTATTTTCTGCCCTACGACCTTTTAAAACGATCTCAATTTTCTTAAAATCGGTTTCTTTATCACTGGTAAGTTCTCTAATTTTTAATTTTAAATTCACAACTTCAGAAAAAACTTCGTGATATTCCGGGTGCAAGGCATTTGGCAGCTGGGTAACAAAATCCCAATGTTCAGGTTGTGAAAACAAATTTGTTGCTATTCTTTTTTGGCGTCCTCGATCTACTATATTGATTACAACAGGATTTCCTTTCTTGTAGGGCTTCTTTTTTCTAAGTAATATTAATGTTATTTTCATATAAAAAGCAATTATTTACTCAAAAATATGAAATTCGTACCACTTATATACTACTTACTACTAGGAAATAATAAGAAAATGTATAAATTTATTGAATGGAAATATTTTATAAAAGCTGATATTATATGGATGTGGTACGATTTTTATCTATTAAAAGAGTTGATTTGTCTTATGACCGTCTACCTACTAAAAAGTGCCAAATATCGATGTAAATCGTACCATATTCGTACCATTTCTACCTATTTTGTACCCATTTACTACCAGATACACGAAAATTTAGGAAAAAATAAAAAGGTCTAAAAACGACGAAACCCCGTATAACTACGGGGTTTCTTGTGGTGATCGCGACAGGATTCGAACCTGTGACCGTCTGCTTAGAAGGTATTTATATTATGATTTTATTAGTCAGATGCTCAATTATATAAGTTTTTTTAGAATTAAATACTACAAGTATTCTACAAGTGAAAAATTTAATGAATTGATTAATTAATTTTTACAAATGGAATGAATATCAACGGTTTGAATATGGTGCGCACCGTATTTAATTAGTTGAATTTTCTTCCCGTAAATATGATAAATTAGAAAACTAATATTCATGTTTACAATTAATTGCGGCATGCACTATATTTGTTGTTTTATGCTGTTATTGTTTCTCCATCATTCCAGTATAAATACTAAACGTGTTACAATCCCCTGATTAAAGCCCTTTTGTCCAAAACGATCAAGTGTTGAATACCTATAGTTTATATTAACCTGAATGGCTGAGATGGGATACCAATTTATTCCAAGTGAAAATGTGTTCATTTCACCACCATCAATACTTTCATCATTTAGATCAATAGATGACCATCGACTGTAAACTTCCCATTCACCTAAGCCACCTGAATTAATTCCATTGGCAACATTCACTCTTTTAAATAAACCATTGCGTTTATTGTAACTCCGCATTTCCCCTGTTAAGACATACGAAGCAACCACATAATAACCTTTGAATGTTGGATCGTTGTAGGCAGTTGAATTGACACTGGACTGGATATACTCACCTAATACTATGAAAGGACCTTTTCTCCATGCCATTTCCAGCCCATAGTGAAAAGTCGATCCTGCATCATCAATCAGGTCTGTGTCAACCGAAACCGGCCCACTGAAAATCTCTGTTATTGAATTGTAGCGAACCCCTCCCGCGGCGTTAGAATAACGACCCGCTATTCCGAGGTGTAGTAGATTACTTTCATCCTCTGATAAATAAGGCACGGCTGTGATTCGTCCTGTAAAAACTGTGGGGTTGTCAGAAAACGATTGCCCGACTTCATACCAGTTATTAAAAACTCCGGCTGCCCAGGTCATTCGCTCCTTGACGAACGAGTTGTTGATAGTGATCCCAATATTTCTGGCGGGTAAAAGACCGTCTGCAACTGAGGCGCGCTCTTGCTGGCTGGGTTCATATATCATTGCTGACAATCTTGAAATAGAAATAGTTTCCTTTGTTTTACCCAAGCTCAATGTAGCTGATCCGATAGGAATATCCACTCTGTAATCATAAAGTACAAACTCATCCAGATTGCCTTGCTCAAAGCCCCGCTCAAAAGCACGTGTACCAAAAGTAAAAACATAGGTCCATGGCTTTTTGAAGTTGAATGTACCACCTAAACCTGCTCGAAATCCGCGAATGGAACCTCCTTCATATTCATTGAGATTTCCTACCTGTTCTTCATTTATCGCGTCATTTGAAAGCCAGCGTGTATTTTCCATTATAATGGCTCCACCTAAAAGAGCCGTAACAGGTTTTGTTCTGAACACATTCCATTTTCGTTTATTTTGATAGGATAGTGGCAAAGCTACGGGCGGTGGTGAATATGATCGCCAGCTTCTTATTTGTTCTTGAGAATCAACATCAATCCGAATCAGTTTATTCAAGACAACCTCCCCTTTGGAAACAGCAAAAACTGCATATGATTTTGTGTCGAGCATGACGTCCATATTGGTACGGGGGTCCTGATCAAGTATTAGAAAACCTGCCAAGCTTCCCACTTCAAGTGTGCCAAGGATAAATCCTTCTTTGGCATCAAATGATATATCCGCCTTGGAAACGGAAATATTATCCTGGGTCACTATATCAAGTTTCTTTTGCTTAATGAGAATACTGACGATCACATCCTCGGTTTTTCCGGACTGATCAATCACGGTTATGTTTCGGATCATGATCTTTTGCATATCATTTATCATATCCTGTGCCATTCCAAAAATTGGAAGCACTATCAGAATGACTGTACATAAAAACTTTAATTGTATCATTGTCAGTTTTTATCTCTATTTACTGAAGCGTTTATTTGGTTGATGCAGTTAGTAAGTTCTAACTAAACTTATTTCACTGGCACTGGCTTAGGAAAGGTCCAGCTTCCATCCAATATTTCAGCTTGTGGTCTATATAACCTAACAATGTAATTCCATCCGGTCACAATAGGAATGAAGTTGGGTTGCTTGGGATCTCCACCAAAATGGATAATAATTTATGCAAAAAATTCAGCTTTGACACACTTTCTGT
>DAOUPQ010000043.1 GCA_030626085.1 Flavobacteriia bacterium | reverse complement strand
TTATGAGAAAGTTTAGCAATAGCAAAGTAGTACTTTTAGTTTTAGCAACTATACTTATGGCTAGTTGTAACAAGAGTAGTAAGAATGTTTCAACACTTACCGGTTGGGAGTATAACAATCCTAAATATGGAGGTTTTGAAACCAATTCAAATTATAAAGAAAGCCCACCACCTCCGGGAATGGTTTTAATTGAAGGTGGTACATTTACTATGGGTAGTGTACAAGATGATGTTATGTTTGACTGGAATACAACTCCTGTTAAACAGCAGGTACGTTCATTTTATATGGATCAGGCAGAGGTTACAAATCGTGAGTATGTTTTGTATTTACAGTATTTAGAAAAAGTATTTCCACCTTCGGATGATACTTATCGTAAAATATACCATGCAGCTTTACCGGATTCTTTAGTTTGGAGAAATACCTTAGGTTTTAATGAGTTGTTAACCGAAAACTATTTACGTCATCCAGCTTATGCTGATTATCCTGTTGTTGGAGTTTCATGGAGACAGGCTACAGAATATTGTAGATGGAGAACGGATCGTGTAAATGAAAAAATATTAATTGACAAAGGTGTTCTACATACATTATTTGATCATGATTCATTAAAGGTTGAAGGTGCAAATCGTTTTGATACCGAAACTTATTTAGCAAATCCAAACTTATTATTTAATGGTGATTCTACCATTTATCACAAAGGGATCAAAGATTTTTCAAAAAAGTCTAAAGGTTCTAGTAAGGGTTCATTTACCGGACGTCATGTAAAAATATCTGATGGTATAATGCAACAACGATTTAGATTACCAACTGAATCTGAGTGGGAATATGCAGCTAAAGCCGAAGTTGAAAATAGAGAGTACAACTCAATTAGAGGTCGTAAAAAATATAGTTGGAGTGGTAATACAACGCGTGAACAATCAAGACGTTATCAAGGAGACCAATTGGCAAACTTTAAACAAGGTAAAGGTGATTACAGTGGTTTAGCAGGCTGGAGTAATGATGGTGCTGATATTACTATGAGGATTAAATCATACAAACCCAATGCTTTTGGTTTATACGATATGTCAGGTAATGTTGCTGAATGGGTAGCCGATGTTTATCGTCCGATTATCGACAATGATGCAAATGACTTTAGTTATTTTAGAGGAAATGTTTTCACTAAAAAGAAAATTGATGAATACGGTAATGTTGTTGTAGTTGATTATAACTCAGTAGAGTTTGATACTTTAGACAACGGTAAACTTGTGCCAAAAGATTTACCCGGTAGTATAAAATATGTTCCAATTACCAAACGTGATGCTTTTATGAGGAGAAATTATGAAAAAGCATATAACATTGATAGTAGAGATGGTGATTTAGCTTCAACAAACCAATTTTTTAAAGATGAAGATGATCGGGATGCCACACCAAGAATGTATAATTCGCCCGAAATACCACGTCAAATTGGTGAAAGCGGATTGATTATTCAACAGTATGATACCAAGAAAAGAACAACTTTGATAAGTGATCAAACCCGTGTCTATAAAGGTGGATCATGGAAAGATAGAGCTTTTTGGTTAGATCCTGCACAACGTAGATATTTACCAGAGTATATGGCTACAAATTATATAGGATTTAGATGTGCTACTGACAAATTAGGACAAATGTCTTATTCAAGAAGAAGAAAAGAAGGTAGAAAAGTTAAATAGTTTCAAAAAATAATAATAAATAAAAAAAAACTCAATATCATTTTTGGTATTGAGTTTTTTTTATATTTACCTATGGAAATTAAAGACCTATATAATTATTTTATTCAATGTGATAAAGTTGAAACAGATACAAGAAAGGATCTTACTAATAGTATGTATTTTGCACTTAAAGGGGATAACTTTAATGGTAACGCTTTTACTGAAGAAGCATTGCGAAAAGGAGCAAAATTCGCTGTAATTGATGAAGAAAGTTATAAAACAAGCGAAAGAATATTTTTAGTTGATGATGTTTTATCAACTTTACAAAAGTTAGCAACTTTTCATAGAAAAGAATTGAATATTCCAATTGTTGCTTTAACCGGAAGTAATGGGAAAACGACAACCAAAGAACTAATCAATGCAGTTTTAAGCCAGCAATATAAATGTGTAGCTACAAAAGGAAATTTGAACAATCATATTGGTGTCCCACTTACACTCTTATCTATGAATTCTGACACTGAGATTGGTGTTGTTGAAATGGGTGCCAATCATCCTTTAGAAATTGAGGCTCTTTGTAATATTGCACTTCCCAATTATGGCTATATTACTAATTTTGGGAAGGTACATTTAGAAGGTTTTGGAAGCCTTGAAGGTGTAATAAAAGCTAAAACTGAAATGTATCGTCATATAAAAGAGCACGATCAAAAAGTTTTTGTGAATACAGATGATCTTCTTCAAATTGAAAACGCTTATGGTTTGGATAAAATCACTCTTGGTGGAAAATATTCTGATTACCCTACAACTTTTTTAATGGCAGATCCATATGTTTCATTGCAGTTTGACCAAATAATAATTAATAGTCAGTTGATTGGTAAATACAATTATTTTAATATTGCAACAGCATGTGCTGTTGGAAAATATTTTAAAGTGCAAATATCAAAAATTAAAAATGCAATTGAAAACTATATCCCCAGTAATAACAGGTCTCAAATTATACAAAAGGGATCAAATAGAATTATTTTAGATGCTTATAATGCAAACCCCAATAGCATGGAAGTTGCTATAGAAAATTTAAATCAATTAACTGATAGCAGAAAAATTGCAATCTTAGGAGATATGTTTGAAATTGGAAAAGATTCATTAAAAGAGCATCAAAATATTGCAAATTTTTTACAGTCAAAAAATATTGAAGCGATATTGATAGGTGAAACTTTTTCTAGTACAACTGTAAACGATTCTTTAATAAAGCAATATGAAGATTTTGAGAAGTTTAAAAATAATTTTGATTTAAATAAAATTATAGGAAGTACAATTTTAATTAAGGCATCAAGAGGTATGGCATTGGAAAGAGTATTGAATCTATTGTGATTTACCAATCATCATCAACCTTTTCAAATTGTTGGGTTTTCATATAATTCTCTAAAGATAATGCTGCTTTTGTTAGTTCGGTATCAATAGGTTCTTCAATGTTTATTTGGTATTTTGTAGGAAACCTACCGATATAATTCTTTAGTTCTACAGCATCAATTTCGTGTAACACAATTCTGCCAATACACAAGTTTGAAAAGATATATTTATAGCGGTTATCTTTTGTTTTAATTTCAATATCGTAGATTAATTGAAGAGAAATATCTTTTGTATTCATGAACTTCCATGAAAAATTATGAAGACCTAGTTTTTTTAAAGTATTGGTAGTATCAACAGTAATCCTGGATTCCTCTTTATAGTATAAAATTGTCCAATCTTCAGCTCTTTCTATCAATTGTTGTTTGGTGGCTCCTTCAACCTGAATAACTTCTTCATATTTATATTCACCAGTTTCTCCATCAATCATAATTAATTGAGCTGAAGAAATATTAAAAGCTAAAAAAAGTATTGTCGAAAATATTATTTTTTTCAATTTCATAACGTTTAAAATAAAAAATACACCGTTCTCTTAGTGTATTTTTAATACCTTTTAAGGTACGAAGTTAACATATTTTATTTAATAATTAAAAAAATAAGTATAAGAAGTACATAAAAGTAAAAAAGCTACATTCTTTCAGGAACATCAATTCCTAATAATTTAAATGCTTTTTTGATAGTTTTTCCAACTTGATTTGAAATTTGAGTTCTCAATATTTTTTCCTGTAAGTTGTCATTACCCAAAATTGGTAAACTCTGGTAAAACGAATTGTATTCTTTTACCAGATCATAAGTGTAATTGGCTAAAAGTGCAGGACTTAAATTAAGCGCTGAATTATAAATAATTTCCTTAAAATATTCCAATAACTTTATGAGGTCTTTCTCCTTTTGATGCAATGTAATATTTGTTATTTTTTTGGAATAATCAAAATCGGCTTTTCTTAATATTGATTGAATTCTTGCGTAAGTATATTGAATAAACGGACCTGTATTTCCATTAAAATCAATAGATTCTTTAGGGTCAAATAAAATTCGTTTTTTGGGATCGACTTTTAAAATATAATATTTCAAGGCACCTAAGCCTATGGTTTTATACAGTTTTTCTTTTTCTTCACCTGAATAACTTTCTAACTTGCCTAATTCTTGTGAAATACTCTTTGCAGTATCAGTCATTTCAATAATTAATTCATCAGCATCTACTACAGTTCCTTCACGTGATTTCATTTTACCTGAAGGTAAATCAACCATACCATAAGATAAATGATAAAGATGTTGCGCCCAGGTATATCCTAATTTTTTTAATATTAAAATAAGTACTCTAAAATGGTAATCCTGTTCGTTTCCAACAGTGTAGACCAAACTGTCAAGATCAGGATATTCTTTAAAACGCTGTATAGCCGTTCCTATATCCTGAGTCATATATACAGCAGTACCGTCAGCTCTGAGAACAATTTTCTCATCTAAACCTTCTTCAGTAAGATCTATCCAAACCGAACCATCTTCTTTTTTGTAAAAAACACCATTTATTAAACCATCAGCGACAATATTTTTTCCAAGTAAATAAGTATTACTTTCATAGTAATTCATATCGAAATTCACACCCAATTCTTTATAGGTTTTGTCAAAACCATCATAGACCCATTGATTCATTTTTTTCCATAAACTGACAATTTTTTCATCACCTGATTCCCATTTGCGCAGCATATTTTGGGCTTCAACTAAAATGGGTGCATTCTTTTTGGCTTCATCTTCAGATGCTCCTTTTGCTATTAATGAGGTAATTTCTTTTTTGTATTCTTCGTCAAATTTCACATAATAATTACCCGCTAATTTATCGCCTTTTAATCCGGTACTCTCTGGAGTTTCACCATTTCCATAACGCTCCCAGGCAAGCATACTTTTACAAATATGAATACCCCGATCATTAATTATTTGTGTTTTATATACTTTTTTACCGGTAGCAGCTATAATTTCCGCAACTGAATAGCCCAATAAGTTATTTCTTATATGTCCTAAATGGAGAGGTTTATTAGTATTTGGTGATGAATATTCTACCATCACTGATTTTTCATTATTAGAAACTTTCTTTATTCCGTAATTCTTAGTATTATTTATTTTGTCAAATGATTGTAAATAATAATTATCAGAAATCGTTAAATTTAAAAAACCTTTAACTACATTAAAATCAGATAATTCAATAAGATTTTTCTTTAAATAATTACCTAATTTTGTAGCAATTTCAAAAGGATTGCCCTTTACAAATTTTAAAAAAGGAAATACAACGATGGTTAGATCACCTTCAAATTCTTTTCTTGTTTCTTGAAATTCTACTGAAGGAATGTTCACTTCAAACAAAGTTTTCATTCCGTCTTTTACAGCATTTTCTAAAGATTCTTGAATATTCATTTATAATAAAAAATTTAAGCGCAAAAGTAACCATTTTAACATAAAAATGAATGTTATTATTTATTTTTGGTTTTTAAAAACTAAATAGATGAGAATTAATTTAGAACAATTACCAAAATTGGCTAAAGAAAAACATGCTGAGAATAAAAAATATTTTTCCATTTTAAAAAAGAAAAAGCCAAAACGTCTGGATTTAATAATGCAGGAATTACATGAAACCGAATTCGAAAAAATGGATTGTTTAACTTGTGCTAATTGCTGTAAAACAACCAGTCCGATATTTACAGAAAAAGATATTACCAGAATTTCAAAGTATTTACGTATAAAAGAACAGCAATTTATTAAAAAGTATTTATATCGAGATGAAGACGATTTTATGGTATTACAAAATGCACCTTGTGTTTTCTTAGGGGATGATAATTTTTGCTTTATTTACGATGTTAGGCCCAAAGCATGCAGTGAATACCCACATACTAATCGAAAAAAGTTTATACAAATAACCAATCTTACACTTAAAAACATTGAGGTTTGCCCGGCTGTATATAATATAATTGAAGATTTAAAAAATAAATTACCAATTGTAAAGAATATGGATTAGTAACTTCCTTAAAATCAAATGATAAGAAAAATTATATAATTTTTTTTAATTTTTCCTTAAACGCTAACATAAATCATAATATTGGTAACAATAATTTTTATAACTTTATGCGAAAGAAATATTAAACTTATTTACCATGAAAATATACGATGAAAAACAGATTAAAAACATTGCTTTAGTTGGCGCCCATGACAGCGGTAAGACGACTCTTGCCGAAACCATGTTATTTGAAGCGGGAATTATAAACCGTAGAGGAACTATAGAAGATAAAAATACGATAGCCGATTATCACGAAATTGAGCAAGAAAGAGAGACGTCAATTTATGCAACTCCACTTCATACAGAATGGAGGAATTATAAAATTAATATAATTGATACACCGGGATTAGACGATTTTATTGGAGAAATTGCTTCGACTATGCGAGTTGCTGATTCAGTAGTTAATGTTATCAATGCACAAAGTGGAGTTGAAGTTGGCACTGAGATCATTTGGTCGTATATCAATAGATTTAGAAAACCTACACTTTTTGTTGTAAATCAAATAGACCATCTTAATGCAAATTTTGATCAAAGCTTTAAAAGTATTGTAGATCTGGTAGGAAATAATGCAGTTAAAATTCAATATCCTTTAAAGATCGACGGGGCTCAATGTATTATTGATGTCTTAAAAATGAAGATGTATAAATTTGGTATAGAAGGAGGGAAACCAGAGAAACTTGAAATACCTGAAGATCAAAAAGAAGTTGCTGATTATCTACACAATGAGTTGGTAGAAAAAGCTGCAGAAAATGATGAAGAATTAATGGAATTATACTTTGATAAAGGAACCCTTAATGAAGATGAAATGCGTTTAGGAATACAAAAAGGTATGCTAAACCATGAGTTGTTTCCTGTTTTTTGTGTTTCAGCAATCAATAATATGGGAACAGGTAGGTTAATGGGATTTATCGATAATGTAGCTCCAGCAGCTTCTGATTTAAAACCTGAGCAAAGTGTTGAAGGCGATGATGTTATATGTAGATCAAGTGAACCTACTGCCTTATTTATTTTTAAAACTTTTCATGAACCAAATTTAGGTCAGGTAACATTTTTTAAAGTAAAATCAGGTGAAATTAAAGTAAATGATAAATTAGTGAATTCTCGTACTGGAGATACCGAAAGTTTAAATCAACTATTTATCATGGATGGTAAAAAACGAGAATCTGTTGAGAAATTATCAGCAGGAGATATTGGCGCAACTTTAAAATTAAAAAGTACTGAAACCAATGATACATTGCACTCTCCCAAGAAAAAAATCACAATTAAACCTATTATTTTCCCTGAGCCTAGAATTAGAAAGGTGATGAATGCAAAAAATAAAAAAGATGAAGAAAAGCTGGGTGAATTCATGAAAAAAATTAAAAGTCAAGACCCAACGATAGTTTCAAATTATTCTTCTGAATTAAAACAATTAATACTATCATGCCAAGGAGAATTACATTTGGCTACAATTGATTGGACATTAAAAAATATTTATGGAATAGAGGTTGAATTCTCACAGCCAAAAATTGCTTATCGTGAAACAATTCAACGCCCTGCAACAACATCTTATAAACATAAAAAACAATCAGGTGGAGCAGGCCAGTTTGGTGAAGTTCATTTAAAAATTGAACCTTGGCACGAAGGGATTTCTGAACCAGAAGGGTTTAATATAAGAGGTAAAGAAGAGGTTGATCTTGATTGGGGTGGAAAACTGGTCTTTTATAATTGTATCACAGGTGGTGTAATTGACACACGTTACCTTCCTGCAATCTTAAAAGGGATTCTAGAAGTTATGGAAGAGGGTCCACTTACAAAATCTTACGCACGTGATATAAGGGTTATGATCTTTGATGGAAAGATGCATTCAGTAGATTCTAATGATATTTCTTTTAAAATAGCAGGAGCACATGCTTTTAAGGAAGCTTTTTTAAATGCTAAGCCTAAGTTGTTAGAACCTATTCACGATCTAGAAGTAAGAGTTCCTGAAGAATTGATGGGTAATGTAATGACCGACTTACAATCGCGAAGAGCAATTATAATTGGTATGGATAGTGATGGAAATCATCAAATTATTAAAGCAAAAGTACCTCTTGCTGAAATGTATAAATATTCAACCAGTTTGCGTTCACAAACACAAGGTAGAGCTACATTTAAAACTAATTATTCTTCATTTGAACCAGTTCCACAAAATATCCAAAAAGATTTGTTGGTAAAAGATGAGGATTAATACTTTATTAATAGTTGTAGTCAGGATATTATTTTAAGACAGCCTTTTTGGTAGGCAAATGAAATCCTGACTATTCGTGTATATTTATTAGTGAAACTCAATTTTGAGGAGTTTTAAAACGAACTCAAAAATGTTAGTTGAACTAATCCCGCTGCCTGTGCTGAACTTGTTTCAGTATCTAGCGGGATCAAGGTTAATACATCGACCCTTGGGTCAATTCCTATAATTGGGTTCAGGGCTTGCCCTGAGGTTTAATACTATTTATTTTCATGAAGATTTTTAGATCTGAAAGCTTTGTTGATTACAGCACTTATACTTTTAATTATGCAATTTATTGTAAAAAAGAATCTCAAAAAGAATTGCCTGATATCTACAATAAAGGCTTTTTACCTTACTCAAATAATATTGAATTAAAACAAGAAACTTATTATTTGGCTCGCAGTTTAAGGGTTGACTTGAAAAATTTTAAAGAAACTTCAGAAAATAGGCGGGTTCTTAGAAAAATTGAAGAAAAAACACCTGGTTATATCATAAAAAATATCAATGATTTTGATATAAAAAATGAAGATTTTCAAAATTTCTGTTTAGACTTCGCAGCAAAACGGTTTAGTGAAAACATAGGTAAATCCAGGTTAAATTATATATTTGAGACAAAAAGTATAAGTCATATTTTTGAGTTTTCATTAGATGATAAAAAGGTAGGTTATGTTATTGCAATTATTGAAAATGATATGTTACACTATTGGTTTGCTTTTTTTGATTTAAATTTTCAGGAATATTCTTTGGGAAAATATATGATGTTTAGTGTTATTGACTGGGCTGCAAAAAATAATCTAAATTATATTTATTTAGGCACAGCATACGGTGAAAAATCGTTGTATAAAATTCGTGATTTTAAAGGTTTGGAATTTTTTGATGGAAATAAATGGACTGACAATATTAAATTATTAAAAAGTAAATGTAAAACTGATAAAAGTTTTACACTCGATTACTTTAAACAGGATACGAATTTATTTTTAGAGAATTTATCAAAAGAAATATAATTATGTATTTCACGCTTTTAAGCCTTATGAAATTTCAATTAAACGAACACTAAAAAATTATTAAAATAATCATATAATTCAACCAATAGATTTTATAAAATAATTAAATTTGTATCTTAAATTTTTAAGCTGATGAAACTTCTTTTAATTACCATAGTGTTACTTGCCTTAGCCTTTGCCGGAATTGCTATAAAAATTTGGGCGAAAAAAGATGGAGAATTTGAAGGTACTTGTTCGGGTAGTAATGCAAAACTAAGAGCCAAAGGAATATCTTGCGGTTGTGGAGGAGGTGAAGGCAGTTGTCACAATGATGAAGGTCAACATGCTACCCCTCATATACACATAAAGAAACTTTCTTAATAAAAGATGTTTCTTTTTGTTACTTTTTTTATTGTTGTAATTATTCAAATCTTTTATTATTTATTTATTTTTGGTAGATTTTCTTTGTCAAAAACCAAAGTCATCAATTTAGAGAATGAAATACCAGTTTCTATAATTATTTGCGCTAAGAACGAAGAAATAAATCTAAAAAATAATTTACCTTTTTTAGTCGAACAAAGTCATCCGGATTTCGAAATTATTCTTGTAGATGATATGTCAACTGATCGATCATATCAGATAATGCAAGATTTTAAAGATAACTATGAGTATTTACCAAATATTTCAAAAATTAAGATATTAAAAATATCCAAGGGCTTTAGTAATGGTAAAAAGAGAGCTTTAGGAAAAGGGATCAATGCTGCATCAAATAAATTTGTTTTACTTACGGATACTGATTGTAAGCCTTCTTCAAAAGAATGGATTAGTGGAATGAGTTCAAATTTTATCGATAAAAAAACGATCGTTTTAGGCTATGGAGCTTATGAAAAAATAAGTAACTCTTTTCTAAATAAGCTTATCAGATTTGAAACATTAATGACAGCTTTACAATATTTTTCTTATGCTAAATTGGGGATTCCTTACATGGGTGTTGGAAGAAATATTGCTTATTCAAAAGATGAATACTATAATGCTAATGGTTTTAAAGATCATATGCATATAAAGTCTGGCGATGATGATCTGTTTATCAGTCAGATAGCTACAAAAGAGAATACTTCAATTTGTACAAATAAAATTGTTTTTACAGTTTCGATTCCTAAAACAAATATTAAAGATTGGTTTAATCAAAAAAGAAGGCATATAACAACAGCGAATAACTACAAAAAGATTCATCAAATTTTACTCGGACTTTTTTACATATCTCAATTTTTATTTTGGTTTTTGGCAATTGTTTTACTTTTAAAGAACATATATGTTCAGTTAACACTGATCTTAATCATTTTTCGCTTTTTATTTTGGTATCTTATAATATATAACTCAGCTAAAAAATTGAATGAAACAGATTTGTTTTTTTTAGCACCTGTCTTAGAAATTGGAATTATTAGTGCACAATTATGTATCTTTATCACTAATATCATTTCACCTCCAAAAAAGTGGTAATCAATTTATATATGTTTTAACTTTTTAAATTGCTAAATGGGCGAAAATTCTGAAATCATCTCACATATTAACAAAGCTAAAGAAGGTGATCAAATAGCTTATAAAACTTTGCTAAATACTTACTGGAAAGATGTTTATAGATTTCAGATGAGTAAATGCAAAGATGAAAATGAGGCTGAAGATATTACAATTAAAACCTTTGCAAAAGCATTTGATAAAATTGATACCTATGATCAAAAATACCAGTTTAAAACCTGGCTTATTTCAATTTCTTCAAATATTTTTATTGATCATTTAAGAAGAAAAAAAACAGAAACAGTATCGATTCACAAAACTGGCAGCGAAGTTTTAAAAATTACAGACGAAGAGCCTTCTCCTGCTGATAAATTAATCAATGAACAAAATTTAGCACAGTTAAAAGCTTTCATAAAACAATTAAAACCACATTATCAAGAAGTAATAAACTTACGTTATTTTAATGAATTGAGTTATAAAGAAATTGCCGAACAACTTGAAGAACCTTTAACTAATGTAAAAGTTAAATTATTGAGAGCTAGAAAATTATTATCTGAAATTATAGCAAATAATAAGCTAAATTAGTTTATGGTTAAAATTGCAACAATTTTATCATTTCTTACAGCACCTTTTTATGCAATAGCCAACTATTTATTGGTTACAAGCAAATATATGCCAATCGAACATCACCCATCAACAAGTTTAAAAATATTAAGTTATTTTGGAATTGTTTTTTTAATAGGATTTAGTATTTGATGAATTTATAAAATTTTTAGTTTAATTATTTTGAAGTATCAGAACTAAGTATTTGTTATGAAATAAACTGACGGTTATATATTTTTTCATTATCTTTGTGTTATGGATGATAAAGAAGAAATAATTAAGAAAATACGATTGGTTTTGCCCTACATGAACGAGGCACAAAAGCGTATATATTTAGCGTCAGAGGCACTCTATATGGGGCGAGGAGGAAAGACATTACTTGAAAAAGAACTTGGGG
>DAOUPQ010000101.1 GCA_030626085.1 Flavobacteriia bacterium | reverse complement strand
TCCTTCAATTGGTAATTTATCTAGGTCTTTTCGAATTGTATCCCAATCGTTATTTTCCAGAGCCTTACCTAGGTGTATCTTACGAAGTAAAGCTGGTAAAACATGTGATTTTTCAAGATCGAAATTATCATTTGGACCGTATAAATTGGTAGGTTGTACCGCTATAAAATTGGTTCCGTATTGTATATTATAACTTTCACACATCTTGATACCTGCTATTTTTGCTATGGCATAGGGTTCATTGGTATATTCTAATTCAGAGGTCAATAAATATTCTTCTTTCATGGGTTGCGGACAATTTTTAGGATATATACAAGTACTTCCTAAAAATAATAGCTTTTTAACGCCACTTAAATAACTTTGATGAATTATATTATTTTGAATCATCAAATTATCGTAAATAAACTCCCCACGATAGGTATTGTTTGCAATAATACCCCCTACTTTGGCTGCTGCCAGAATTACATATTCAGGTTTTTCTTTTTTAAAGAAATCTGCTACAGCCTGTTGATCTAATAGATCTAACTCTTTATGTGTGCGCGTAAGAATATTGGTATATCCTTTAGCTTCTAAATTCTTTTTAATAGCTGAACCTACGAGTCCACGGTGGCCGGCGAGGTATATTTTAGATGTTTTTTTCATATTATTTATAATATTTTAAGAAATATAATAAGTTTGCCACGTCGCCTTATCAGGCTTCTCGCAAATTCTCATTCCTAAACATTGTTTCTTGTAAATAGTTTAAAAAAAACATACAATATATCTTTAGTTTTGCGAACCTGATATGGTAAAGCAATCTTTTATAAATTACCTGATTTCATTATTAATCTAATGTTTCAAATTAACTTCCCCCTTTTGGGATTTATAATTTATTTGCTGATTGGACAAAAGATCGTTGGAACGATGGAACGAATTTATATTTTCCATTGTTCTGGTTTTGTGCTCATGTTGATTAACATTGCAATTATATATTCATACTTATCATATAAAAAATCATATTCATCTTTTGCTAGATATTTACATTTTAAAGCATAATCTAACCAAACCTGTGTTTCAGCAGCTTCGCCTTCAGAATCCGATAATTTTGATACAAATGATTTTGGATATTTACGTTTTCTCCATGCTTCAGCAATATTTCCTGATACAGATCGTGATGACCTCCTAATTTGATCTGTTAATGAATATCTTTCCTCTTTTGGAAAAATCTTAGTAAGTTCAAATATCTGCATTCCAGCTTCAAAAGATATCTTAAAAACTTTTAGATCAGAATGTTTTCTTATTTTATCACTCATAGTTTTAATCTCATGATTTCATCAATATTTAATTCTATCGTTCCATCGTTTTATAGTTCTATCATTCCATCGTTCAATCGTTAAGACTACTCATAGTAATTCAACACATCATAACCTCCGTCATGTAAATACTGATCTTTATGCATTAATTTTAAATCACTTTGCATCATTTCTTTTATCAGATCCTGTAAATTATATTCAGGAACCCATCCCAACTCATTTTTTGCTTTGGATGCATCACCGATTAACAACTCTACTTCTGTTGGTCTAAAATATCTTGGATCAACTGCCAATACTTCTTTTCCTGTTTCAATTGGATAATCAGCATTTGTAGATGATTTTATATAACCTTTTTCATTTACGCCAGTCCCTCTATACTCAATCTCCACCCCTATTTCGGCGAAAGCCATATTTACAAAATCTCTAACAGAAGTTGTTGTACCAGTAGCAATTACCCAATCTTGCGGAGTTTCGTGTTGCAATAACATCCACATCATACGTACATAATCTTTGGCATGACCCCAATCGCGTTTGGCATCTAAATTTCCCAAATAAAACTTGTTTTGCAATCCTAAAGCAATTTTAGAAACTGCTCTGGTTATTTTTCGAGTTACAAAAGTCTCCCCTCTAATGGGCGATTCATGGTTAAATAAAATTCCGTTACAAGCATACATTCCATAAGCTTCACGATAATTAACCGTGATCCAATAGGCATACATTTTTGCAACCGCATAAGGACTACGAGGATAAAATGGTGTTTTTTCTGTTTGTGGAACTTCCTGAACCTTGCCATACAACTCTGATGTTGAAGCCTGATAAATACGGACTTTCTTTTCCATATTTAAAATACGAATTGCTTCGAGTAAACGCAAAGTTCCTATACCATCCGCATTTGCTGTATATTCCGGCATTTCAAATGAAACATGTACATGACTCATAGCTGCCAGATTATAAATTTCATCAGGTTGTACTTCTTGAATGATCCTAATTAAATTGGTACTATCCGTCATATCACCATAATGCAAAATAAAATTCTGATTATCTACATGCGGATCTTGATACAAATGGTCTATTCTATCTGTATTAAAAAGTGAAGCTCTCCTTTTTAATCCATGAACTTTATATCCTTTCTTTAAAAGAAACTCACTCAAATAAGCACCATCTTGTCCGGTTACTCCTGTTATTAGGGCTGTTTTTTGCATAGTTTAATGTTTATGTTTTGGGTTTGAAGTTTTGGGTTGATCTTACTTATTTCTTATAAAAGTAATAATTTTAAGTCTGTAAATGTAAAATTTTCAAAGGAGAATACAATAATATTCTAAGGTAAAATTGAGGATTCTTTAACAAGATGTTAACAAGATTTTGGTTCAAAGGCCTAATTAATTTGAGAACTTGAAAAATGAAAAGCTATATTCCACAAGTTTAGTTTATATCTTTGAGTTTGTGAGACGAAGGCGAAGCAATCCCGTAGTACTAACCAAAAATTTATTACGAATTAAGCGATGTAACCTTATCTAGCACCTTCAATTCCAAATTGAATGATCAAATTTCTTTTAAACTTTTTCTTTTTTACTTTTCACTTTAAACTTTAAACTTTATTATCTTTGTAATTCTAAAAATCGAAGCGAGATATTATGTTTAATAATTTAAGTGAAAAACTAGATAAAGCCCTTCATGTATTAAAAGGACATGGAAGTATAACTGAAATTAATATTGCAGAAACTTTAAAAGAAGTTAGAAGAGCACTTTTAGACGCTGATGTTAACTATAAAATAGCCAAAGATTTTACCAATAGGGTAAAAGAGGAAGCTATGGGTCAAAACGTATTAACTACCCTGAATCCGGGGCAGTTAATGGTTAAAATAGTTAAAGACGAGCTTACCAAATTAATGGGTGGTGATACCGTAGGTATAAATTTATCGGGTACACCAACTGTTATATTAATGTCGGGTTTACAAGGTTCGGGTAAAACTACCTTTTCAGGAAAATTGGCCAATTACCTCAAAACTAAAAAAACAAAACAACCGCTTTTAGTTGCTTGTGATGTTTACCGTCCGGCTGCAATTGAGCAGTTAAAAATTGTTGGTGAACAGATTGGTGTAGAGGTTTACACCGAAGAAAACAATCAGGATCCTGTTGAAATTGCACAAAATGCACTAAAATATGCTAAAAGTAATGGAAAGAATGTTGTGATCATTGATACCGCCGGTCGTTTAGCCGTTGATGACAAAATGATGAATGAGATCTCAAATATTCACAAAGCTGTTCAACCTCAGGAAACTCTGTTTGTAGTTGATTCTATGACAGGGCAAGATGCCGTAAATACAGCAAAAGCTTTTAATGATATTTTAAATTTTGAAGGTGTTATTCTAACCAAATTAGATGGTGATTCACGAGGTGGTGCTGCACTTTCCATTAAATCCGTTGTAAATAAACCAATAAAATTTATTAGTACGGGAGAAAAAATGGAAGCTATTGATATTTTCCATCCCGATCGTATGGCCGACCGTATTTTGGGAATGGGTGATGTTATTTCGTTAGTTGAAAGAGCTCAGGAACAATATGATGAGGAAGAAGCCAGAAGAATACAAAAGAAAATTGCCAAGAATCAATTTGGTTTTGATGATTTCTTAAAGCAAATCCAACAGATCAAAAAAATGGGAAATATGAAAGATCTTGTGGGTATGATTCCAGGTGCCGGAAAAATGATGAAAGATATTGATATTGATGATGATGCTTTTAAAGGAATTGAATCTATGATCTATTCTATGACCCCAACTGAGCGGACCAAACCTGCAATAATCAATGCCAGCAGAAAAAAACGTATTGCAAAAGGTTCGGGTTCAACAGTTCAGGAAGTAAATCAATTATTAAAACAATTTACGCAAATGAGCAAAATGATGAAGATGATGCAAGGTGGCGGTCAAAAGAAAATGATGCAAATGATGAAGGGAATGAGTTAGTAAGCAGTAGCAGTAGCAGTAGCAAATCTAAAACAATATATTCATCTTATTAATAGAGTTTATTTATGGGTTTTAAAAATTTATTAGCATATCAAAAAGGATTTGAGTTAGCTATGGAAATTTTTGAAATCTCTAAATCTTTTCCAAAAGAAGAAACATATTCCTTGACAGATCAAATTAGAAGAGCTTCACGATCAACCTGTGCTAATATTGCTGAAGCCTATAGAAAAAGAAGTTATCCAAAGCATTTCATTAATAAACTATCCGATTCCGATAGTGAAAATTCAGAAACTCAGGTATGGCTTGATTTTTCTGAAGCGTGCAAATACATCACAGTGAAACAAAAAGAAACATTAATCAATAAAAGTATTGAGGTTAGCAAATTAATCAATTATATGATATTAAATCCAAAGAAATTTGGAGTTAAATAACTGAAAACTGTAAACTTATTTATTATGATAATATTAGACGGGAAAAAAACTTCCAATGATTTAAAAGATGAAATTGCTATTGAAGTTACAAAACGTAAAGATAAAGGGAAAAAAATACCTCATTTAGCCGCTATTTTGGTTGGAACTGATGGTGCGAGTATGACCTATGTAAACAGCAAAGTAAAAGCCTGTGAAAAAGTAGGGTATAATTCTACTTTGATCGACTTACCGGAAGATACTACAGAAGAACAGTTATTAAATGAGATCTCCGATCTTAATAACGATAAAGATATTGATGGTTTTATTGTCCAATTACCTTTACCCAAACATATCGACGAACAAAAAGTCTTGATGGCCGTTGACCCTGAAAAAGATGTGGATGGTTTTCATCCTGTAAATGTTGGTAAAATGGCATTAGATCTGCCTACTTTTTTACCGGCAACTCCTTATGGAATTATGGAATTATTAAAACGATATAAGGTTGAAACCTCAGGCAAAAATGTAGTGATTATTGGCAGAAGTCATATTGTTGGCCGACCAATGAGTATATTATTGAGTCAAAAAAGAGATGTTGGCAATGCAACTGTAACTTTGGTGCACAGCAGAACAAAAAAATTAGAAGAAATTACAAAAGAAGCTGATATTATTGTCGCTGCTCTAGGTAAAGCCGAATTCTTAACCGGAGATATGGTAAAGGAAGGTGTTACCATTATTGATGTTGGAATTACCAGAGTTAAAGATAATACCAAAAAAAGAGGCTATAGATTGGCAGGTGATGTTGACTTTGAAAGCGTAAGTCCTAAAGCTGCATTTATTACTCCTGTTCCCGGAGGTGTTGGCCCAATGACTATCGCTATGCTTTTAAAGAATACATTATTGGCATGTGAGCGGAGAGACTGAACTATTGAAATTAGGTAGTATGTTACTTTTTTAACTTCTAAAATCGATTTTCCTTGATCCTTGTTCTGAAATCAAAAAAGAATATCGAACAAGCCTCCAACCGGCGTAACAGGGATCAACGATTTATGATTTGGGATGTATGTACGTCCCCGCCATAGGTTGGGAATAAGAATTTTTGATGTAAAAACTTTAAAGTAAAAAAACCGAATTTTTACTTCGGTTTTTTTATGCAATAATAAGTTGAAACGATTACTTAAAATCAGCGTCAGAAACATCCTCATTTACTTTAATTTCTTTAAAAATGAAATCAAATTTTCTTGGCCCCATGGTTTGCGTCATTCTAAACGGGAATTTAATTCCGGCAACTTCTTTATAATCTGAATAAAATATTGAAGAGGTTGCAGCTCCAACACTTCTTACTTCTTTAAGTTTTAAACCAGTTTCAACGCTATAATAAACCGACAACTCATCAGATACTTTAATTTTATATGCATTTTCACCTTCTACTTTCTCTATTTTTTCAAGTGTTACATCCTGATTTAAATAATTTACTTCCGGAAACGGTGAAGATTCTGCCTGAACTTTTTTAATTTCATCTTCAGTCATATCTTTCTTTTGACCCTGAGCTACTACATAACCGGATTTTCCATCAAGAACTTGCTTACTCATAGAATTACCCATTGCGCTTAGATCCTGCATAAATTGATTTTTAGTAGTCTTTTTCATCTCCATATTTAATACCATTCCCGGTTGTAATTCAGCTTCAGCAGTCATAAATACCGAATTCACTTTATCTAATTTTGCTCTTCCACCAATGGCGGTTATATAATTATTTAATACTTTATTTACATCAACATCGCTTGGAATTGCAATATCATAATTTGGCTTTTCTACAGCTTTCGCATAAGTATCATAGTATTTAATAGGTATTCCGGTTTTTTCAAGATTCTCTAAAACATCACTTCCTTTACCTACCACAACGAATCTAGCATTTTCTGATTTAAAATATTTATTTGCTACACGTGTTACATCCCCACTAGAAACTGCATTTATTTTTTCTAAATAAGTAGTGTAAAAGTCCTCTGGTAAATCATTTATTTTAATATTTAATGCATAGCGAGCTATTGTTTGTGGTTTTTCTAATGCTAACACAAAATCTCCAACATATTTAGCTTTAGCATTCTTTAAAGCAGCAGCATCAACTGGTTCTTTTTTTATGCGGTCAATTTCTTTTAATGTTTGTACTACAGCACTATCTGTTACCTCATTTCTAACAGAAGCTCCAGCTCTAAAACGAGATGCATACTTATCAGCTCCTACACTAGAACGCGCTCCATAAGTATAACCATGCTCTTCACGAAGATTCATATTCAAATAACTATTAAAGCCTCC
>DAOUPQ010000138.1 GCA_030626085.1 Flavobacteriia bacterium | reverse complement strand
GTATTACCAGCAGCAGCAAGATAGGTAGGCATCCAGTCCATACCCGACATGATTTCATTAGATATAGATCCTGCTTTTATATGTCCAGGCCATCTAACCATTGAAGGGGTTCTCCAACCACCTTCCCAGTTGGTGTTTTTTTCTCCTCTAAAAGGGTTAACACCTGCATCTGGCCAAGTATTTTTATGTGGACCATTATCTGTACCATATTGTACTATGGTGTTATCGGCAACACCTAACTCATCTAATAAATCTAGTAATTTACCAACGTGCATGTCGTGTTCAACCATACCATCACCATATTCGTTTTGTCCTGAAATACCCTTATGTTCATCTTTTACATGTGTTCTAAAGTGCATTCTTGTTCCGTTCCACCATACAAAAAATGGCTTACCTGATTTAACAGCGTTTCTAATAAATTTAACGGCAGCATCAGAAGTTTCATCATCTACTGTTTCCATTCTTTTTTTGGTTAAAGGCCCGGTATCTTCAATTTTACCACCGGCATAAGAATGAATTACACCACGTGGTCCAAATTTTTTTGCAAAATCTGGAAATATTTTTGGATCTGGATAATCTGGTAATTCTGGTTCTTCTTCAGCATTTAAGTGATATAGATTTCCAAAAAATTCATCAAAACCATGGTTAGAAGGTAAATGTTCATCTCGGTCACCTAAGTGGTTTTTACCGAATTGACCTGTGGCATAACCAAGTGGTTTTAATAACTCAGCAATGGTAGGATCTTTCTTACTAATACCACCTTCGGCACCTGGCATACCTACTTTACTTAAACCGGTTCGCAAAACACTTTGACCTAAAATAAATGAAGAACGACCGGCTGTACATGATTGTTCGGAATAATAATCGGTAAACATCATACCTTCTTTTGCAAGTCGGTCAATATTTGGCGTTTGATAGCCAACCAATCCAAAAGTATAGGCACTAATGTTTGATTGACCGATGTCATCACCCCAAATTACCAGGATGTTTGGTTTTTTTTGTGCAAATAATGAAGTAACCACAATGAGGGCTACCAGTAAATTGAATAATTTTAATTTTTTCATAAGATTCGGGGTTAATTGTTAATAAATTAAGAATACGCTAATATAAAAAAACCCTCATTTAATTTTAACTAAATGAGGGTTTAAACATAAAATGTTAATAAGTATTTGTTATCCGCCTAAGGCAAAGATCAATCCACCGCTAAAGTTGAGTTGCAATATAGAGCCACCAGCAGAAACTCCACTACCACCGCTACCAATATAAGCACCACCCCAATCAATTGGCATCAATAATTGAGTTTGCAGGCGCATACCAATATGATCTGTAAAGAAATATTTTAAACCTCCACTAATACCCAATGTGAATTTTGTATTGGAACTGAAGATACTTTCATCAGGGTTAAAGGTTGACCATCCCGCTGACATACCAAAATATGGTTTGGCATCATTATACCCAAAAGTATGAATAGCACCAATTTGATAATGATTTACAGTAACATCTGTAATTTCGGTTTCATGAGGGTAAAGTATGACATCTTTCACCCGAACAGCAGCATTTTGTTGGGCCCACATAAATTCTATGACAACATCATCACTAACAACTGCACCAACCGTAAAACCGTATTGATCAGAGTCAGTAAGTTTGATGTACCCACCATAATAACTGTATTTCGCTCCTATTTGATATCCATATTGAGGTGTTATTTCAAATTTTTGTGCGTAAGAGAAAGAGATAATAAAAATCAATAATAAACTTGATATAATTTTATTTTTCATAAGTTGAATTTTAATGCAATATTAAACTAATTTATAATACGATAAAATAAAAAATGCCACAAAAAGTGGCATTTAAATGAGTACTTAGGTCAATTATTTTTTATCCTGAACAAAGTCCATATTATTTAAAATAGCAAAACGAATACCGTCGGAGATATAGTGTTCTATTTGGTAAAACTGAGTTGCAACTATTGGATTTGTTGCTTTTTTGATCTTTTTATAATACTTTTCAATCAAAGAGTCCTCATCTTTTCTAAGAGGTATTGCTGTTTGCATTAAGCTTTCAACTTGTTCATTTGTTAATTTTGTCTTTGTTTCGTATTTGTGTAACAATTCAATTTTATCTTTACCTATTTCTTTTCTCGTAGTTTCATATTCTTGATATAATTTCCAAAACGCATCTGCGTCGACACCTGTAAGATCCACATTTTCTTCAATGATCGCTTTTTTTTCTGCTCCAAAAAGATTTTGAATTACTTCTATCTCTTCAATGGAATAATCTTGTGCAAATGATACATTTACAAATAAGATTGCTGTAATAAATAATACTAGTTTTTTCATCCTGTCTGGTTTTTTTATTGGTTTTTTGTTGTATAAAGTTCTTCTAATAATTCTAATCGTATATAATCTGAAAGATAATTTTCTATTTGATAAAATTGCATAGCCACAACCGGATCTGTTTTAGCTTTTATTTTTTTGTAATAAGTATCTGTTAATTTATCTGTTTTGTTTCGTAGCGGAATGACTTCCTTCATAAACTTATCAGCATCCTGTGGTTTTATTTCACCATAATCATTGACGTAATTAAAAAGTAAATTAAATTTTTGCTTGCCCAGTTCTTTGCGTTTTAATTCATATTCATCATATAAAAGCCAAAATGTGGTTTTTTGACTTTCATTAAGTTCAACAAACTCGGCCACAATATCTTTTTTCTCCATACCATAAAGTGATTGCATTAGCTGAACTTCATCCTGATCGGCTTGTGAAAAACTTAGAGACGTAAAAAGGATCGTTGTAATTAAAAATAAGGTTTTTTTCATAAGTGATAGTTGATTATTGTTAAATAAAAAGATTAGTAGCTATTAAATTAGCCAATACGAAATTAATTAAAAATGGTAACTTTACCAAGACAACAATTTTTAATACCTATTTTATGATAAAGTTAGTAATCAATGGTGAAATATATGAATTGAATGCTTCTGCTGAAATGCCAATTTTATGGGCTATTCGTGATATTATCGGGTTAACAGGTACAAAATACGGATGCGGAAAAGGAGTGTGTGGTTCTTGTAATATTTTGCTTGATGGATATCCGGTTCGATCCTGTGTTACTCCAATTTCACAAGCGGTAGGAAAAGAAATTATCACTATAGAAGGAGTTGGTAACGAAAACAAGTATTTACAGCAGGCATGGCAAGAATTGAATGTTCCTCAATGCGGCTATTGCCAGCCAGGCCAATTGGTTTCTGCCTTAGCTTTATTAAATAGTAATCCAAAGCCGTCAGATCAGGAGATTGATTCCGCTATGAGCGGAAATATCTGCCGTTGTGGTACATATGTCAGAATTAAAAAAGCTATTCATATGGCAGCAGAATTGAATAGTGAGGATTGATCATTATTCACTGCTAATATAAAATTAAAACTAATCTACTATTTTGAAATGAAAAAAGGCAATACTGTAAGTCGAAGAAGTTTTATAAAAAATATAAGTCTGGTTTCCGGAGGGCTTATCTTAGCCTGTAATGTACCGGATACAAAAAAAGAAATAGAGAGATTATCCGATGATCTTGATGATTTTAAACCTAATTTATTTGTGCAGTTAAAAAGTAATGGAGATCTGATTCTAACTGCCTCTAGGAGTGAAATGGGGCAGGGGGTTCGTACTTCATTAACTTCGGTAATTGCCGATGAAATGGATGCCGATTGGAATAAAGTTACTGTAAAACAAGCAACAGGAGATGATGCCTACGGTAATCAAAATACAGATGGCTCCAGAAGTATAAGAACCATTTATGAGCCTATGCGCCAAATGGGGGCCATGGCAAGAGCAATGTTAGTGACTGCTGCAGCCAAAAAATGGAACATTGACGAATCAGTATGTACAACAAAAGTGCATTATGTAATAAATAATGAAAATAATGATAGAATATTTTATGGCGACCTGGTTGAAGAAGCATCAAAGTTAGATATACCAAAGGATGTGACTTTAAAGTCTCCAGATGATTTTATTTATATAGGTAAAGATCTAAAAAGTATTGATGTAAATGATTTCACCACGGGAAAGGCAAAATATGGACTTGATATTCGATTACCTGCTATGAAATTTGCTGCGATGGCAAGATGTCCTGTTACTTTTGGAACGGTAAGATCATATGATAAAACAAAAGC
>DAOUPQ010000128.1 GCA_030626085.1 Flavobacteriia bacterium | reverse complement strand
TATATCATCTACACTTTCTAACAGATTTAAAATATCACTTGCATAATTTGGCATTAATGAATGTAAGTAGAAATCGTTCTCAATTTTTCTTTGTATTGAGTCGGCATCTTTTTCTAAAATATTTAATATTTTTAGATTTTGATTAAATTCAATAGTATTACCTGCTATATAATTTTTAATTCCTTGCTTGAAATTTAAAATTCCGAGGTCTATTTTATCAAAAAAATCGTCAATACTTAACGCTACAGATTTTGAAGTTTTAAAAATATTAATCATAAAATAACCATTTTTAATTATAGCACAAAGATATGGTTATTTGAGAGTTAAACAAAGTGATAAATATCAGGTGTAATATTGTAATATATCATGTAGTGTTTTAATAATAATTTAACTATCTGCTGTATAGCTTTTTATATTTTTTATGTAGTTTATTGAAATATTGTAAAATATCAATTGTAGTGTTTTTGTTTGGTTTTTATTTAATTTGCTACCAAAATATATTGTGATGTAGCGTTATTTTTTATAAAAAATTAATCATTTACTTAATATTTACCTTAAATATTTCTTTATCTTCAAGTTTTCCAACCAAAACATCACCTATATTTACTTTTCCAACTCCTTCCGGTGTACCGGTAAAAATAATATCTCCTTTTTTTAATGTAAAAAATTGTGAAACATAGGCAATGATCTCATCAATTTTCCACAACATATCAATAGAATTTCCATCTTGAACCAATTCGTTATTCTTCAATAATTGAAACCTGATACTCTCTAAATTATAATCTTGTTTGGGATAAAAATCACCAATAACAGCACTCCCATCAAAAGCTTTTGCCTTTTCCCAAGGCAATCCTTTTTCTTTTAATTTACGCTGTAGATCACGAGCCGTAAAATCTATCCCCATACCTATCTCATCATAATATTTATATGAAAATTTTTGATCAATATATTTTCCTACTCTATTGATCTTTACCAATATCTCAACTTCATAATGCACATCATCACTGAAGGGCGGAATTACAAATGGATTTCTTTTTGGCAATACTGAAGAATCAGCTTTTAAAAAGATTACCGGTTCTTTTGGTTTTTCATTAGCTAATTCTTTGATATGTTTGGCGTAGTTTCTACCAATGCAGATAATTTTCATAGTATGTAAATATGAGTTTTGTGTTATGGGTTTTGAGTTTGTCCATTCATTATGAGTTATGAAATCTACATTCCTTGTTCCTTGTTTTTAAATCAAAAAAATGAATATCGAACAAGGATTAACGATTTTTGATTTTAGACTTTAAGCTTTGACTTTGGACTTTGGACTTTAGACTTTTTAACACCCTACTTTCATAAGGCGTGTTTCAAACTTTTTACGGTATCCATTTTTTTTCAAAATTAGGTTTGCGTTTTTCCAGAAAAGCATTTCTACCTTCTTTAGCCTCATCGGTCATATATGCCAAACGAGTAGCTTCACCGGCAAAAACCTGTTGCCCCACCATACCATCATCAGTTAGATTCATAGCAAACTTGAGCATTTTAATCGATGTAGGTGATTTTGCCAAAATTTCCTGAGCCCATTGGTAAGCAGTATTTTCCAATTCCTCATGTGGAATCACAGCATTTACCATTCCCATTTCATAAGCTTCTTGTGCCGAATAATCTCTTCCTAGAAAGAAAATTTCACGTGCTTTTTTTTGTCCTACCATTTTAGCTAAATAAGCAGAACCATAACCACCGTCAAAACTTGTTACATCTGCATCAGTTTGCTTAAAAATTGCGTGCTCTTTACTTGCCAGAGTCAGATCGCAAACCACGTGTAAACTGTGACCGCCACCAACTGCCCAACCCGGAACAACTGCAATTACAACTTTTGGCATAAAGCGAATCAATCGTTGCACCTCTAATATGTTTAATCTGTGATAACCATCTTCTCCAACATAACCCTGGTGACCTCTGGCTTTTTGATCACCACCACTACAAAAAGAATAAACCCCATCTTTAGTTGAAGGTCCTTCTGCAGAAAGTAAAACTACACCAATATTAACATCTTCCTGGGCATCGTAAAAAGCATCATATAATTCTTTGGTAGTTTTGGGTCGAAATGCATTTCTTACATTAGGCCGGTTAAAGGCTATTCGTGCAACTCCATTACATTTTTTATAGGTAATATCTTTGTATTTTTCAACAGTTTTCCAAACAGGTTTTTTCATTTTTAACTATTAATGTTTTTATAATAAAATATTTAATGTATTAATTCGTTCAATTATATTAATATGTAGCGAATTTAACAAAATTTGCAATATGATTAGTTTTTAAATTCAAATTAGGCAATAACAATTTTATTAAATAAAAAAACCTTGAATAATGAAGCATTTAGCCGTTCTGTTCTTTTTAATATCTTTTAGTATCTATTCTCAAGATAATATCATTTTAAAGAAATTTAATTCTTATCATTTAAATACCGAAAGAATATTAAAAATTTATTTACCAAAATCTTATGAAGAAAATAAGGATCATACTTATCCGGTAGCGGTCATTTTTGACGCTGAGTACCTGTTTGATATTTATGTTGCCAATTCAAAGCTATTTGCTTCAACAGATGATGCTCCTGAACAAATTATAGTAGGAATTTTTCAAAATCAAAATGAAGAGCGCTATATTGATTGCGATTATAGTACAGACACTGGATTACCCAATGAGGACAGTACAAAATTTTATGGTTTTGTAAAAGACGAATTACTTCCTTATATTGATGAAAATTACCGCACTTCATTATTTAAAACTCTGGTTGGAAATACTTTAACTGCTAATTTTATCAACTATTTCTTTTTAGATAATAACCATGAATTCAATGCATATATCAATATAAATCCGAGTTATGCACCTAAAATGGCGGAAAAATTAGAGATCAAAACACAAGATTTGACCGATGATGTTTTTTATTATGCTAATTCAGGAAGTTATCTGAAAGAAAAAAGAAATAAAAATATTAATGAAGTAAATAACCTCTTAAAATTATCCGAAATTAATAAATTTCATTTCAAATATGATAAATTCAGCAATACAACTAAAACAGCTTCAATTGGTCAGGCTATTCCAAGTGCTATTGGATTTATTTTTGAATTATATGGAGCAATTTCTAAAGACGAATTCAATACCAATATAGAAGACCTATCACCTCCGGAAGCAATAGAATATCTCGAAAAAAAATATGTTGAAATTGAATTCTTATTTGGTTCAAATCTAGACATTAGAGAGAGTGATATTTTTATGATAGAATCTATCATAATAGATAAGAATAACGGTGATTATTTAGAAGAATTTGGCAAAATGATCAATAGAATGTATCCCGATTCGCCCATGGGTGATTATTATATTGGTTTATACTACGAAACCGGTTACGATTTTAAGAAAGCTTTAAAATACTATAAAAATGGTTATGCTAAGATTGGTTCTGACAATTCAAATGCCGATGCTTATTATCAAAACATCGAACGGGTTTTAGAAAAACGACGTGCTGAAAAATTAGGTTTACCCTATGGTGAAGAAAATGAAACAGAAGATGATGGCATTAATGAAGATGAAGGTATCAACTAAGCCAAATTATTTTACTTTTTTCTAAATTATTTAAAAATTCTTTCAATAATTTGTTGAATTGTTGATGTTTATATATACAAGGTTTTGAAAACTTTGCAGTTCGTTGATCATAACAAGCTTTTAAATAAAGACACTACTTTAATTTGGCTATTTCACTAAAATCCAGAATTTAATTTTATTTTTGTTCATTGTAAAGAAATTATTTTAAATAAACCTACAATGAAAAAAGCGCTTTTAGTATTCCTTTTAATAACCATCTCTAACTTTTTATTTGCACAGCAATATAATTTTAAGAATGTAGTTGACATACCCGTTTCTTCGGTTAAAAATCAGGGAAGGACAGGAACATGCTGGAGTTTTTCTACTTCATCATTTATTGAATCTGAAATTAAAAGAATTTCGGGATTAGATATTGATATTTCAGAAATGTATATCGTAAGAACCACTTATGATAAAAAAGCGTGGAATTATGTAATGCGACAAGGCAATGCGCAATTTAGTGAAGGCGGATTGGCACATGATCTGATGAATGCAATAAAACTTAACGGGTTAGTTCCTCAAGAGGCTTTTACTGGATTTATTGGTCAACAAACATATTATGATCACAGTAAAATTATTCCTGAGATCAAAGTTGTTTTGGATAAATATATTAAAAAAGATTCCACTTTGAGCAATTGGAAAAATCCAACAAAAACTTTATTAGACAAAAATATTGGAACCTTTGTAACTACTTTTAGTTATAAGGGAAAAACTTATACACCTAAAGAGTTTTTAGTGATGACAAAATTAGATCCGGATAATTATATCACCCTTACTTCTTTTACGCACAATCCCTATTATTCAGAATTTATTTTAGACATACCAGATAATTTCTCGTATGGCAATTTTTACAATCTTCCTTTAAATGAATATATGTATATTATTGATATTGCTTTAAAACAAGGATATACTGTAGAGTTAGATATTGATAGTTCAGAACCAACTTATTCCCAAAATGCCTGAGTAGCTTTTATTGCTAAAAATAAAGAACACAATAAAAAAGGATTAACTGAAATAATTGATGAAAAGACTATAAATCCTGATTTCCGTCAAGCGGAATTTGAGAACTTTAATACTACTGATGATCATTTAATGCATATTACCGGTATTGTTAAAGATCAAAAAGGAAATAAGTATTACAAAGTGAAGAATTCCTGGGGTACAGCTATAACAAATGGTGGTTATATATATATTTCAGAAAGTTATATGAAATTAAAATCTATTTCAATAATGATCCATAAGGATGCTATTCCAAAGAAATATAAGGAAAAATTAAAGTCATAAATTTAATAATTTTTCGATTTTAGTCATAAAAAAAACCCATTTCAGGGTTTTTTTTAGTGTATTCTACACGAACTTATAATGTTTTACCATAGTTCTTAGCAAGCAAATAATAAAATGCTGCTCTGTATTTTTGAGAATTAGATTCACCAAGATCTTTACAAACTTTTCCAATAGCTGCATCTAAACCATCACCATCACCTAATCCAAGTTTTCCTTTTA
>DAOUPQ010000002.1 GCA_030626085.1 Flavobacteriia bacterium | reverse complement strand
CCGGATTATATTTTTCTAAAAAAGATAATGTGGCGTATGTAACGTAAGGTTTAAAAAATACCGTCTTATCAATACTTGGTTTATATTGAATAACACTTTTAGGTGTGTCGCAAATTTCAAAAGCTTTTTTCCCATTTCTAATTTGTGCTATTATATCTTTGATCTTATGAGGAGTCAGGTGAGTAAATGGTTGAAAATTAATTAAACATGCTGGTTCTTGATCACTTAAACCAATACATGGAGATTTAAACAAACCAAACATTTTGTCATCCGTTACATGACCAACTTTTACTCCAATTACTTCCTCAAATGCTTCAACTATCTTGTTTCTTCCCGAATATTGAGAGATCACACAATCATTAATGTATATGGTGTATTTGCCACAATCTGTTCTATGGTAAAAATGATAAAAGGTTACGACACCTTCTAATTCCATTCTTGACATGTTAAATTCATTTGCAATTTTGGTCATGTCGTCATGACTTATAAACCTTTTTCTTCTTTGCACGTCCCATAAAACACTCATTAAAGAGGATCTTAAAGGAATGTTATTTTGTATAGCCATAATAAAAATATCTAATAAAATGTGTAACAAATGTAGCTTTATAAAAAAAATCAATAAATGACAATTATCAGTAAATACCGATTTAGTAGATATGTAAAAAAATAGGAAGAATATTGATTTAAAAATACTATATTCTTAAAAGAATTAAAAAATTATAATAGTATTCAAGTAATATTAAGAAACTTCTAAAGCTTTTACCCTTAATTCTTTACCTTGTATAATATTTTTGAAGTGGCTATCACATTTTGGGCAGGGATCATAATAATTTTTTATCTCATATTCATGTTCACAATCCAAACAAACAGCTACTCCTTTAATATTAAATATTTTCTTAGTTGCGTTTTCCAGAAGTGTACCTTTTACAGCCATTGGCCATACAAAATCTAAAGAATCTATTTCGACGCCCGATAATTTTCCTATTTCAAGTTCAATGAGGTCAATTTTTTTTGCATTGGCTTTTTTTGCTTCTTTCTCAGCAATTTTTACGATTCCCATTGCAATGGATAATTCATGCATTGTATTTAAAATTAAATCGGTAAATTAAACTTTTTCATAATTAATATTAAAAAAAGTAAATTTAAACCTCAGCTAAAATAGAAAAATATTTACGAATCCATTAAATTTTTAACTAGCATACGCTTTTACTTGTTTTGATTTTCTTTCTTAAATAAACCATAATAATAAATACTACATAACTCATTAACTGCTTATTAGACTAAGAAACTTTAATAATACATATTATTTATAATAGATTTAAATAGATAAAATATGATTTTTATCATCTAAATTCTCTCAAATTCCGTATAAATTTAAGCTCAAAAGTTAAAGTAACTTAAGTAACATAAAATGTGGCATCATGAGAAAAACAGTAAAAAAAGAAGATACATATTACGAGAATATTATAAAAAAAGGATATTCTAGAAGAGATTTTATGAAATTTGCTACAGTGATGACGGCATTCATGGGATATGAATCTTCTGTGGTCTCACAAGTTGTAAAAGCATTGGAAACCAAAAAAAGAATTCCTGTTATTTGGGAACATTTTCAAGAATGTACAGGCTGTACAGAATCTTTTATACGTTCAGATCATCCACTGGTTTCAGATCTAATTTTAGATACTATTTCATTAGATTATACTGATACGCTAATGGCTGCTTCCGGTCATAATGCCGAAGAAGCTAAACAAGAATCAATGAAAGAGAATTATGGAAAATATATTCTTATAGTTGAAGGAGCTATACCTACTAAAAACGAAGGATATTGCACAATTGCCGGAAGATCTGCAATTGAGGTTCTTAAAGAGTCTGCTGCAGGTGCTGCTGCCATTCTTGCTTTTGGTAGTTGTTCATCTTGGGGAGGTATTCAGGCGGCACATCCAAATCCAACAGGTTCTGTTCCTGTTGATGAAATAATAAAAAATAAACCCATCATTAGAGTACCTGGTTGCCCACCAATTTCAGAAGTGATGACCGGTGTTGTTGTTCATTACGCAACTTTTGGTAGGTTACCAGATTTAGACTCAATGGGCAGACCAAAACAATTTTACGGAAAAAGAGTACATGACAGCTGCTATAGAAGACCAAATTTTGATGCCGGACTTTTTGCAGAGACATATGACAGTGAAGAGGCCAAAAAAGGATATTGTTTGTATAAAGCAGGTTGTAGAGGTCCGGTTACCTATAATGCCTGCGGATCAATGGAGTGGAATAATGGTGTTAGTTTCCCTATCAAATCAGGTTATCCTTGTATAGGTTGTAGTGAGAATAATTTTTGGGATAATGGACCTTTCACTGAAAGATTGACAAACGTGCCTGGTATGGGAATAGAAGCTACAGCTGATAAGATTGGTAAAATTGTATTAGGAGCAACTGCCGTTGGAGTTGCCGGTCATGCAATAATCACTAATCTGGCAAAGAAAAAGGAACTGAAGGCTGCTCATAAAATGGCAATTGAAAATAAAAAACGTATCAAAGAATAGATAATTGATAAAAATATCCTGCTAAAGTAGGATTATTTCAAATTACTATTTTAAATATGATTATAAGTCTGTTAAAAATAGGGTTTCACTAAAATAACAATATATATTATGGCAAATAGAATTGTAATAGATCCGATAACTAGAATAGAAGGACATTTACGTGTTGAAGCAGAAATAAAGGATGGTAAAGTAGTAAATGCATATTGTTCCTCAACTATGATAAGAGGAATGGAAAAAATTGTTGAAGGAAGAGACCCAAGAGACGTATGGGCTTTTGTACAGAGAACCTGTGGTGTTTGCACAACCGTACATGCAATTGCTTCCATTCGGTCAGTTGAAAATGCTTTGGGTATTGTTATACCTCCAAATGCAGAATTAGCCAGAAATATTATTACTACGTCACAAGCTATGCAAGATCATGTTATACACTTTTATCATTTACATGCACTTGACTGGGTTGATATAACGCAAGTTCTAAATGCTGATCCCAAAGCAACCTCTGAATTGGCACAAAGTATCTCAAAATGGCATAATAGCTCTCCAGGATATTTTTCAGATGTGAAGGCCAGAATTAAAAAATTTGTTGATAGTGGCCAGTTAGGAATTTTCGCAAAAGGGTATTGGGGTCATTCCGCCATGAAATTACCTGCTGAAGTAAACTTGTTGGCAGTAGCACATTACCTAGAAGCATTAGAATGGCAAAAAGAAATTATTAAAATTCATACAATACTTGGTGGTAAAAATCCACACCCCCATTTCTTGGTAGGTGGAATGGCAAGTGCTATTAATATTAGTGACGCAGGTGGATTAAATATTGAAAGATTGGCGTATGTAAGTAAATTATTAAAAGATGCGCACAAATTTATCAATGAAGTTTATATTCCAGATCTTTTAGCCATTGCTTCTTTCTACAAAGACTGGGGTGCTATCGGTGGAAATAAATTTAACAATTACTTATCTTTTGGTGATCTGCCAACAGGTAATTACGGAGATATCGATACTTATAAATGGCCACAAGGTATAATATTAAATGGCGATCTTAGTAAAGTACATCCTGTAGATCTTGAAAAAACAAATGAAATTCAAGAATTTATCAATAAATCTTGGTATGATTATCCTGGAGGAAAAGAATCCGGTTTACATCCTTGGGAAGGAGAAACAAATATTAACTATACAGGTCCAAAACCTCCTTTCGAACACCTTGATGTAGATAAAGAATATAGCTTTATTAAAACACCAAGATGGCAGGGAAAACCTATGGAAGTGGGTCCTTTATCCAGAATGTTAGTAGGGTATGTTAAAGGAGTACCTGAATATAAAGAAGTTGTTGATTATGCACTTACGACTCTTAATGTTCCTGTAGGTGCATTGCTATCTACTTTAGGCAGAACTGCTGCAAGAGGATTAGAATCTAAATTATTAGCTGACTGGGGATTGGAATTCTTTGATCAATTGATCAATAATATTAAAAATGGAGATACTATAATGGATTCTACTGAAAAGTGGGATCCATCAACCTGGCCTGCATAAGCAAAAGGAGTTGGTTACATGGAAGCCCCAAGAGGTAGTTTAGCTCACTGGATAAAAATTAAAGATAGAAAGACAGAAAAATATCAAATGGTTGTACCAACTACTTGGAATGCCGGGCCTCGTGATCCTAAAGGACAAATGTCTGCTTACGAATCTGCATTGATTGGTACACCCGTTGCTGATCCTGAAAATCCTGTTGAAATTTTAAGAACCATTCATTCATTTGATCCATGTTTGGCATGTGCTGTTCATTTATATGATGAACAAGGAAAAAATATAAGTCAGGTTCATATAGGAGGAGCTTGTAGTATTTGATATTTTAATAATTAAAATTAAAGAAAATGGCAGCAAAAACTTATAATTACAAAAGAGTCTATGTATGGAGTCTTGTGGTTCGGTTTTTTCACTGGACTACTGCATTTTCCACAACAATTCTAATTATTACAGGATTTATAATAGCTGATCCACCTGCGATATCTCAAAATGTGGAAGCAACAAATTCTTATTGGTTTGGGTATGTTAGAGCTATACATTTTATTACTGCATTTATTTTGGTGGCAGCTGTAATCTTTAGATTATATTGGTCTTTTGTAGGTAACCGATTTGCCAGTTGGAAAAATTTTATTCCATTCACAAAAAAAGGTATAAGCAATATCTGGCATGTTCTTAAAGTTGACATACTTTTAATGCCGGATAAAGAACATAAACTTTCAAATATTAGTATTGGACATAATTATTTGGCAGCTTTTTCATACCTTATTATGACATTGCTTTTTGTTTTACAATTTTCAACAGGATTTGCTTTAATGTCTCCAACATCCGACTTTTGGTTTACCAATATGTTTTCGTGGATCTTACCACTTTTTGGTGGAGATATTCCTGTAAGATATATCCATCATGTTTCAACATGGATATTTATTATCTTTGTTGTAGTGCATGTTTATCTTGTGCTTTATCATGATTATGTAGAAGGTCGTGGTGAGGTATCTTCTATGATCAGTGGCTATAAATTTGTTAGATCAGAAAGATTTAATAAGTCAAAAATGAAAAATAGAGAAGTTTTAAATGACAAATAATAAATTGGCCTATGATTTCAGATGAAGTAATAGAATTACAAAAGTTGTTCTATCAAACACATGATTATTTAGACAGCAACAAAAAAAATAAAACTCTGGTTTTAGGTATTGGAAATTATCTGATGGGAGATGAAGGCGTTGGTGTACATACTATTCACGCATTAAGCAAGATAGATCTGCCTGAAAATGTGGATATTATTGATGGCGGAACCGGAAGTTTTGATCTTATGCCAATTTTATCGCAATATCCTTTGGTTATCTTTGTTGATGCTACCATGGATTCAAAACCAGCAGGTACCATTAATGTAATTTATCCAAAATTTGCCAAAGATTTTCCAACCGTTCTAAGTGCACATGATGTTGGATTAAAAGACATGATAGATGCGTTGGAATTTCAGGGAGAATTACCCAAAATCATCCTGGTAACTGTTTCTATTGATGAAATGATTCCTATGACCATTGAACTTACAAAAAATGTAAATAACAGTATTCCAAAAGTAGTTAAAAGAATAACAGATATTTTAGTAAAGATAAAAACTGTACAAAAAGAAATATCAGAATAATTATACAAATTTTCATAGGGGGAAAGGCTTATTCATTTATTAGAATAGGCCTTTTTATTTTTTAATTGATTCATTTAACTGATAACTATCAGCATAAACGGTCTCCCTTTTATAATTAGCGGTGGAGTAGCACTTTATTATAGACTTTGAAAATAATTGAATATTGTTATTAATATTTTGTTTAAAACAATTGAAATACTATTTTTGAGTAAATATGGAGACACAACATATTCACATCAAAGGTATTGTTCAGGGAGTTGGTTTTAGACCCTTTATTTTTAAACTTGCTATTAAAAAACAATTAAAAGGCTGGGTAAATAATACTACTGATGGTGTACATATTCAAATTAATGCCAATAAAAATACTACAAAAAACTTTTTGCAAAATATTCTTAATGATCTTCCTCCTTTGGCGGTTGTAACCGAATATCACATTAAAAAAACCAAAAATCAGGAATACCAAAAATTCGAAATAATCCACAGTGTAGATAAAGCTAAACCAAATATACTTCTCACCCCAGATGCAGCTTTATGTAAAAATTGTAAAGAAGAATTTTTCACTAAAGATAACAGGCGTTTTCTTTATCCATTTATAACATGTACTAATTGCGGACCCCGATATTCAATCATTAATAAATTACCTTATGATCGAATCAATACCACTATGGATCCATTTCAAATGTGTGATGATTGTAATAAAGAATTTGGCAATCCCTTAGATAGAAGGCATTATTCACAAACAAATTCATGCACCAAATGTAAAATTGAAATGCAATTGTTTGAAAATGGTAATTTGATAGGAAATTTTACAGATCTAGATTATATCGTTTCAAAATGGATTGAAGGAAAAATTATTGCTATAAAAGGTATTGGAGGCTATTTGTTAACCTGTGATGCAACTAATAGTAAGGCAATCGCACTTCTCCGAAAACGAAAACAACGCCCTACAAAACCTTTTGCACTAATGTATCCAGATAGCAAAATGATATCAGAAGATGTTGTGCTTTTTGAAGATGAAAAAATAGAATTAGAAAGTGTACATGCCCCAATAGTTTTGTTACATTTAAAGCCCTACAATCAACAAAAAAGTGGTTTGGCATTGAAAGAAATAAATAGTGGTCTTTATCGAATAGGTATTATGTTGCCTTATACACCCCTTTACGAATTACTGCTAAAAAAATTCAATAAACCAATCATTGCAACCAGCGGTAATATTACTGATTCTACAATTATTTATCAGGATGATAAAGCTATGGAAGAACTTTCCGGGATAGCAGATATTATCTTAATGAATGATCGAGAAATTTTGATCCCTCAGGATGATGGGGTTGTTCAATTTTCAATGAAAAACCGCCAAAAGATTACTTTGCGCAGATCCAGAGGGAAAGCGCCTGTCTATATAAATCCATATTTAAAAGTCCCAAAAGAAACTGTATTGGCTACCGGATCGATGCTCAAAAGTGTTTTTGGATTATTGAATTTTAAAAATATTTATATCAGTCAGTATTTAGGAAACACTGCCAGTTATGATGCACAAGTCAATTTCGAAAAAACATTTCATCATTTTGAGAAGGTATTTGATACAAATATTGACGCTATTGTAATTGATAAACATCCTGATTATTTTGCCACCAGGTTTGGAAAAGAAAAAGCAAAAGAAAATAATGCTGAAATTTTTTCTATACAACATCATAAAGCACATTTTTATGCTGTTTTGGGTGAAAACAATTTATTGAACATTGATGAAAAAATTTTAGGCGTTATTTGGGATGGAACCGGTTTAGGAGATGACGGAAATATTTGGGGAGGAGAATTTTTTAAATACGAAAAAGGTAAAATTGATCGTATATATCATTTAGATGAATTCGATTATATTTTAGGTGATAAAATGGCAAAAGAGCCTAAAATTTCGGCTTTATCAATTATGAATCTTTTAGATGGATCAGAACAATACCTGAAAAATAAATTTACTGATACAGAGTGGAAGATCTATAAAAATCTTCTCCAAAAGAATCGTTTAAAAAGTACGAGTATGGGACGGCTTTTTGATGCAGTTGCTTCAATTATTTTCGGTTTTGATATGCATAGTTTTGAAGCAGAAGCTTCTATGCAATTGGAAAAAGAAGCATCAATGTATTATTATTCACACAATTTATCATTAGATGATTCTTATATAAATAATAGTACTCTTCCTGATAATTTTATAGATTTCCTAATAAAAAATATTATTTTCGATTTAAATCATAATATTGATAAACAGTTTATTGCGATAAAATTCCATATCACTTTGGTAGAATATATTATACTTATCGCTCAAAAATTTAAATTTAATAAAATCGCTTTTAGTGGCGGGGTTTTTCAAAATGCGTTATTCGTTGATCTGGTAATTAAATTTATGGGGGATGAATTTGATCTATTTTTTCATAATGAATTTTCTCCCAATGATGAAGGAATCCCCTTCGGACAATTGATGTATTATTCAAAAAGAAATTAATAACGAAAAATTGTTATACCTTCCTTAAAAAAATTAATTTTGGGTAGACTAAACTAAAAAATAAAAGAATTGAAATATTTGTCAGAATACAGAGACCCAAAACTTGCCAAAAAAGTTTTAAAGGAAATTAAAAAAACGGTCACAAAACCATGGAAGATCATGGAAATTTGTGGAGGTCAAACCCATAGTTTAGTAAAAAACGGCATCTTAAATGTATTGCCTGATAAAATTACAATGCTACACGGTCCCGGGTGTCCGGTTTGCGTTACACCTTTAAATTTAATCGATAAAGCAATTTTCTTATCTGAAATGAATAATGTAATTCTTTGTAGTTTTGGTGATATGCTTAGAGTACCCGGTTCTAAAAAAAGTTTGCTCGAAGCCAAAGCCGGAGGAGCCGATGTTAGAATATTGTATTCACCCCTGGAAGCCATAAAACTTGCTGAAAAAAATCCTGATAAAGAAGTCGTCTTCTTTGCTGTTGGATTTGAAACAACTGCTCCTACCAATGCTCTATCAGTAATGCATGCTGAAAAACTTGGCATAAAGAATTATTCCATTTTAACCTCACATGTTTTAGTGCCTCCAGCGATCACTGCTTTGATGGAAGATCCTGAAAGTAAGATCGATGGGTTTTTAGCAGCCGGTCATGTTTGCTCTATCATGGGTTATTGGGAATATTTTCCTTTGGTTAGTAAATACAAAATACCCATTGTTATTACCGGATTTGAACCTTTGGATATTTTACAAGGAATTTTAATGGTTATCAAACAACTAGAAAAAGGTCGTGCCGAAGTAGAAAATCAATATACAAGAATGGTCAAAGAAAAAGGTAACACCTCAGCACAAGACATCATTAGGAAAGTATTTGATACAGGTGATCAAATTTGGAGAGGAATTGGAAATATTGAAAATAGTGGTTTTAAATTAAATGATGATTATTCGTATTTTGATGCTGATAAAAAGTTTTCAATTGCTATAGAAAAAGTAATAGAAAACCAGGAGTGTATTGCCGGCGATATTATGAAAGGACTTAAAAAACCTTTAGACTGTGTACATTTTGGTAAAGCTTGTACCCCACAAAATCCTTTAGGAGCTCCGATGGTAAGTTCAGAAGGTGCTTGTGCAGCGTATTATAATTTCTCAACCATGTTTAATAAAATCAATTAAAAAATGGAAAAAAGTATCTTTAAATTGCAATGTCCTTTACCAAAATTTGATTTTGATATCATTACTTTAGCACATGGTAGTGGCGGACTTTTAACCAACAAGTTATTAGAAAATGGTGTTTTTAATCTGTTAAAAAATGACGAATTAGACAAACATCACGATGGTGCATTATTAAATTTTGCAGGTGATACAGTTGCCTTTTCAACTGATAGTTTTGTAATCTCACCAGTTTTTTTTCCGGGTGGCGATATTGGCGAATTGGCGATAAACGGTACTGTAAACGATGTTGCCATGTGCGGTGGAATACCCCAATATTTATCATTGAGTTTTATTTTAGAAGAAGGTTTACCTATAAAAGATTTTTGGGATATTCTGGTTTCTATAAAATACGCTGCTGATAGAGCCGGTGTTAAAATTGTTACCGGTGATACTAAAGTAGTAGATAAAGGAAAAGGCGATAAAATATTTGTGAATACTACAGGAATTGGAAAATTACATTCCAGAGCAAATATTGATATCAAAAACATTAAAAAAGGCGATAAGATCATTGTGAGTGATAATATTGCTACACATGGAATAGCAATTTTATCCGTAAGGGAAGGTTTAGAATTTGAAACTACTATAGAAAGTGATACACGTAGTTTAAATCATATTACAACTGCTTTACTTGATAAATTTGGAGAAGATATTCATCTTTTTAGAGATCCGACCAGAGGAGGTGTTGCCAGTACTTTAAATGAAATTGCCACTGACAGAGATCTGGGTATTGTACTACAGGATGAAAAAATACCTGTAGATGAACAGGTAGAAGCTGCTTGTGAAATATTGGGTTTAGATCCGTTATATTCTGCAAATGAAGGTGTGTTTATGGCTATTGTCTCTAAAGATATTGCAGATGAAATGGTTGCTTATTTAAGAAAATTTAAAGAAGCTAGTCACGCCTCTATCATAGGAGAATTTATTGATGATCACAACGGAAAAGTTTTAATTACCAATCCTTTAGGAGGTAAACGAGTTGTCCATATGCCTATAGGTGAGCAATTACCGAGGATCTGTTAGGGTTTTAATTTAAATATATTTTCTATTTGCTTTGGCTTTTAAAAGATCTTGTAAGACTATTTCTACACCCTCTTCATCATTACTTTTGGTTTGAAAACGAGCCGCTTTCTTAATATTAGGATGTGCATTTTCCATAGCATAACTAAAATATGCCATATTTAACATTTCTAAATCATTGTTATAATCTCCAAAAACCATTGTTTCCTCTTTGCTAATGTTCAATTTATTTTGAAGCACTTTAAGTGCAGTTCCTTTGTTTGCATTTGGATGTGAAATATCAACCCAATGTTCACCGGAAACCTGAATTTGCAAATCTTTTTCTAAGTGTTTTATGGCAGGATAAATAAATTTTTCAGAATTCTTATAATGATATAAAGCAATTTTAAAAAAAGCATCATTTTTTACTTTTTGAAGATCATTCAGATAAAAATATTCTGGATAAAACTCTTTAAACATACTAGTAAAATCTTGGTTTTCAGTTTCTATGTAGGCTCCTTTTTCACCACAAAGAACAATATATGTATTCTTAATTTCTCGTAAAAGCGGAATTATGTTTTTGATTATATTTTCATCTAAAGCATTAAATACCAGATTGTTATTTTTATATTTTGCCAACCCTCCATTTTCAGCAATAATATATATTTCATTTTTTATTGAATGTAATTTTTCAGATATACTATAAAATTGCCTCCCACTTGCAGCAACAAAATGAATATCTTGTTTTTGCATTTGCGCAAATAAATCAAAAAAATTATTACTTACTTTTCCTTTTGAATTAAGCAGTGTACCATCCATATCGGTAACTACTAATTTAATATTTGATAGATTCATACTTTTTATAAAATGTAAAAATAAGCGCTTTTACAAGCAATTGAAATCAAGACCTGCAAGGTTTTACAAACCTTGCAGACATAATATTATCTTTTATCAGGATAAGGTGGAGGATCAGGAATTGATCTTTCTTTAGTTTTTAATTCTTCCAAGATCACTTCTATGGCTTTATTTAATTGCTGATCGATTCCGGTATATTCTAAATAAGGGTCATTATCAACAAAAATATCCGGTTCTACACCTTTTCCTTCCATGATCCATTCTTTACCCTCAAGGTCATAACGTGAATGTTCCGGTTTTATCAATACTCCTCCATCAACCAAAGGTAAAAAACCACCATAGCCAACAACGCCACCCCAGGTACGTTTACCAACAACTTTACCTAACTTTTGTTTTTGAAACCGATAAGTTACAATATCGCCATCTGATGCTGAAAACTCATCTGATAACATAACCAGTGGCCCGTTCATTGAACCATCTCTATTAAAAACCGGTGTTCCATTTCTGGAAATATTAATTTGTACAGCAACACGCCTTAATCGTTCAATGATCAAAGGAGAAACAAAACCACCTCCATTACCCCTCACATCAATCACCAATGCTTTTTTTGAAAGCTGAGGATAATAGTATTTTACAAACTCGTTCATACCGCCAATTCCCATATCAGGAATATGAATATAGCCCACTTTACCGTTTGTTGCTTTATTAACTTTTTCTATATTTTCAGTAACCCATTTTAAATAATACAGTTGTGATTCATCTGAAACAGGAACAACTGTAACCTCCCTCTTGCCTTGTTCAACAGGTTTTGAGTTTAGCACAAGTTTTACTTGTTTACCTGCAGTATTTACAAGGGCTTTGTACATATTGTTCATTTCCTTTGTAGATTGTCCGTTAATAGCTAAAATATAATCTCCTTCATTAGCATTAACGCCAATATCTGAAAGTGGTGATTTTAAACTTTTATCCCAGTTTTGACCTTTTAATATTTTAGTTATCCTAAAATAACCTGATTTATCCTTTTCAATTTCTGCACCAAGCAAACCCATTTTAATTCGTTCAGGCATTGGTCTGTCGCCTCCACTTACATACGCGTGACCAACATTTAACTCTGAAACCAATTCGCCAATAACATAAGTTAGATCATTTCTGTGATTTACATGTTTTACCAAAGGAGCATAATTTTTCTTCATAGCTTCCCAATCTACGCCGTGCATATTTGGATCAAAGAAAAATTCGCGTAATTGACGCCATGATTCATTGTATATTTGCTGCCATTCTTTTTGTTTATTCATATAGATCTGCATATCTGCCAGATCTAACTTATCTTTTACTTTAATTTCTGATGAAGGCAGATCAATAATACCGTACGAACCATTTTGAGAAACCATCATTTTTTTCTTATCAGCAGAAATTTCATAACCTCCAACAATTCCTAATTTTGTTTCTTTTCTTTTATCAAAATCATACATGTAAAAAATTGGTTTTTTATCTTTGCTTCCGGAACGATTAAAATATAATTTATTCTCAACAGATGCTAAGTTAAAATAGCGTGAAGCAGATAGAGGTAATTTACCAATTCGGTCTTGAATCCCATTAACATCTATTTTAGTAACAGTTGAAGTTTTTGTTGATTTCTTATCTTTCTTTTTTTCTTTGTCATCGGGTTTATCTTCTTTTTTTTCTAATCCTACTTCATCGCTTTTTGGTTCAAATAAAGATTTTGTCTCTTTTGCCAGAGTTACAAAGTAAATATTACCCATATCTTTATAAGAAATGTCAAACTCCACCTGGCTAAAACCTGTATTGTATTCTCTGTTTGAAACAAAAAATAAATATTTTCCATTATCGCTAAAAATAGATTGCCCTGAGTTATACCAACTACTGGTGATAGGATATGATTTTTTTTGTTCAAGAGAATAAATAAAAACTTTAGAAAAACGATTCTCACCTGACTTTATATATGTGATCCATTTACTATCCGGCGACCAAGCAAAGGAACGTATAGCTCCATTTGGATCATAATCAACATCAACTACTTTTCTAGTATTAACATCGATATATTTTAGTTTATGCTCGCTATCAGACCATAGTAATTTTTCGCTATTTGGCGACCAATAAGATTGGTATTTGTAGGCCTTACCCTTGCTGGTTAATTGAATAGCGACTTTACTCCCATCCTGTACTTGTTTATAGATCTCATCTTCACCGGTTCTATCAGAAATAAAAGATATCCATTTTCCATCAGGCGACCATTTAGAATTTCTTTCGTGAATTCCAGAGGATTGGGTTAAATTTCGGGTTTCTCCATATTTTTCGGGTACGGTAAAAACATCGCCATGGGCACCAAATAAAGCACGTTTCCCATCAGGTGCAATCTCAAAATTACTGACATTTTTACTCACATCTTTGTATTCGCTTCTTCCCGATACATAATCTTCCATAATGGTAATATTCACTTTTTGTGATGTTTCTGTGCCTAGATCCATTTTGTAAATATACCCGCCATTTTCATAAACTATTGCTTTGCTTCCCAATGAAGGAAATTTGATATCGAAATCTTTAAAATCTGTAACTTTTTTTGTTTGTTTACTTTGTAGATCATACACATAAAGATTCATCCTTTTATTTTCTCCACGATCAGACAAATAATAAATTTTATTATCATGCCACATCGGAATGATATCCTGTGCCGGGTTGTTGGTGATGTTTATGGTTTTTTTAGTTTTAAAATCAAAGATCCAAACATCATCAGCCATACCTCCACGATATCTTTTCCAGGTTCTAAACTCCCTAAAAATCCTGTTAAAAGCTAATTTTTGATCATCTGATGAGAAAGAACAAAAACCTCCTCTAGGAAAAGGAAGTTCTTGTAATAAACCATCATCAATATTTACTGTATATAATGACCCGTTAAAGCTATTATAAGATTTTTTCCTCGTTCTAAATACAATGTTTTTATTATCATTCATCCAACCCATTACTAAATTATTAGGTCCCATTCTATCTGCAACATCATCACGATTTAGGGTAGCCGTATAGGTAATTCTTTTGGGAATACTACCCAGAGAATTCATGGTATAAACCTCAGTATTACCATCGTACTGCGCAGTGAAAGCAATAGTTTTACCATCAGGAGAGAAACGGGCAAACATTTCGTAACCAATGTCGTTTGTTAATTTACGTGCAGTTCCTCCTACAGATCCAACAGTATACAGATCACCTGCATAGGTAAAAACGATCTGATTATTATGAATTGTAGGAAACCTCAAAAGACGGGCTTCATTTTGAGCAAGAATTGTTGCTTGAAAACAAAAGGCGATTATAGCCAACAAAAAAGAAAAAAATTTAATCTTCATAGTATGTTTTTATTTTAATAAAAATGTTGAAAAATATTTTAATAAAGGTATCAAAATTATATTAATAATCTGTTTTGTTTTTTGATACGAATTATTCATCGGTTTTTGTAACTAAAAACAAAAACATCAATAGAATTGGGAAATACACTAACAACTAACGAACTAATTGTAGCCCAATTTTGAGTATTTCCAATTACAGCAGGTAGTTCAGCTAAAGGTAGAAAATCAATGAATAAAACTGATTAAGATCAATGTTTAGGTATAAAAGATCATTTTCAATGAGTTTATCTTAAGTTTTTGAATTTATATATTTTTAATCAGCCGAAATTCTTCTTTTCCCAATCATGTTCATCATAATACAAATTCAAAATATTCATACAAGATTTTATTAAATCTTTGGTTTCTAATAAAATAATAAAATACAATGTGGTGTTTTTAGGACTTGTTGTATCTTTCTGTCTTGTACGTTCAACTTGTTTATGAATAGCATCTTTTACTTCGGTGAGTAATGATAATTTTGATTCTATGATATCAGGAACTATTTTATCAAAAGTACGAGAATCAAATACCTTTCTAATTTTGTTAAATAGCTCTTGCAGTTTCTCATTGATCTCTAACAATTCTTCAATTTGTCTTTTCTTTAATTTTTTATGATTGTTATTAACGTGTTTATGACTAACTTTTGCTATTAAACTTGAAGATTGTGCTATGTCCTGTAAACTTCCAATGATATCAATATAAAACTTGCTAGCACCGAGATACGAATCATCCAGATCTTTAATAAAATAAAAAATATCATTTTGCAAATGTTCAATTTCAGTCTCCAATTTTTTTACGTTTACCCTTGCTTTTTTTAGCGTTGCCAGATCTTGATTTACCAAACCATTTATCGTAGTGTTATTAATTCTACCAACTCTTTTTAGTGCCTTAGAAATATTATCAGCACTTTCTTCAATTACCCCATGAATTGATTTACTCTCAGCTTTGTTCAGGCTGTCTTCTGCTTTAATTTGACCAATTTTTTTATGATGACTCATATAGTTTCTGATCAATACGATTATTACAAATAACAATAATACTGCAATCATAGTTGCACCACCCAAATGAATTAAATAAGCCACCAAAGCTGAAGCAATAAATGCACTAATGGCTGTACCAAACCATCCGCCAATAACATTCAATACTCCTGCAACACGATATACTGCACTTTCGCTACCCCAGGCTCTATCAGCTAAAGAAGTACCCATTGCTACCATAAAAGTTACATACGTTGTTGATAATGGTAATTTGTATGAAGTGGCAATTGATATTAATACGCCTGCCACCATTAAATTTACAGCTGCACGTACCATATCAAAAGCAGGTAATTCATGTACTTTACCTTTTTCCAATTCAATAACAGGTTTTTCAAATTGCTTCTCAATTTTTTTATTTAAAGAACTGGGAATCATAATTTCCGTATACTTTGAAATCATCATAGAACCTCTTACCAATGTTCTTGAAAAAAAGTTAGGGTTGAAGCGTTCTTGTGTTTCTCCCTGACTAGATAAATCAAGTGAAGTTTTTACAACATTTTTTGCTTTACTTGAAAACCATAAGGTCAACACCATAACTAAACCTGCAAATAATAAAAGTAATGTTGGCGTAGCAACTTTTTTTCCTAAAATATCCATTGAAAATTCAGCAGCTACCAAACCATCAACATTAACTAAAGGATCTATCCAGGCCTGGTAGGATTGCCAAGCGGCAATTGGTACACCAATAAAGTTAACCAGATCATTTCCTGCAAATGCTAATGCAAGGGCAAAGGTACCTACCAAAATAATTAACTTATAAATATTTGTTTTTAGAACAGCAATAAAAATATAAGAAAGCAAAGACCAAAGCACAAAACTAACAGCAACAATTGAAAATACATTGTTCTCTAAAAAATCTTTAATGGTTGATCCTCCAATAATATCAAAGCTCTGCTTTGCAATATCTGCACCCTTAATTCCTTTCATAAGGATAAAATATACCATGGCAGTTAATGCAACACCACCAAATAAAGCTCCAACCCAATTGGCCTTTTTCTCAAAATCAAATGATAATAATAGTCGCGAAATAAATTGAACAAAAGCTCCAACAGAAAAAGCAACTACTACAGAGAGCAAAATTCCCAATATAATTTGTGTGGCTTTTGCAGTATTGATATAGTTAGAAATATCAGAGAAAGTACCATTATCAGCACCAATTTTAATTAAGGCCATAGCAACTGCAGCGCCTAATAATTCAAATACAATAGATACAGTAGTTGATGTTGGCATCCCTAAAGTATTAAAAAAATCGAGTAATAATATATCTGTGATCATTACCGCCATAAAAATGATCATGATTTCATTAAAGTAAAATTCACTGGGAACAAAAATTCCTTTACGGGCAACTTCCATCATACCACTTGAAAAAACAGCACCAAAAGCAATACCCAAACTGGCAACAATCATTATGGTTTTAAAAGAAACAGCTTTAGAGCCAATCGCAGAATTTAAGAAATTTACAGCATCATTACTTACGCCCACTACAAGATCAGCTATTGCTAAAATTGCCAGAGCTACTACCATTAATAAATAAATATTTTCCATTTATAAATATTTTGAGTTATTGCCTAAACCATAGGTTAAATTATATTTCCTGTTCTAAAGTAGAATCAAAAAAACATCTTATAAAATTAAACTAAATGTTTATATAAATGAAATTTATTATTGATTTCATTTCAAAAATATTTTTTTATAGATCAAGAAGGTATATTTCAAAAAAATGTACCTTGAAAAATCTAAATTTTTATCATGAACTGGGAACAATTACTCTCCTTAAAACGGTAGGGAGATACACAAAAACGACTGCGAATTGATCAGGATGAATTCAGATTAGGTTTTGAAGTAGATTATGATCGAATTATTTTTTCAGATTCTTTTAGAAGCTTACAGGATAAAACTCAAGTAGTACCACTTTCAAAAACCGATTTTGTTCATACGCGTCTTACACATAGTCTGGAAGTTTCTGTTGTTGCCCGTTCATTAGGTAGAATTGTAGGAAAATACATTGTTGAAAAATATCCCAATTTAAAGAATAAAGGTTATCAAGCTAATGATTTTGGTGCAATAGCAGCAGCAGCAGCTCTATCTCATGATATTGGCAATCCTCCATTTGGCCATAGTGGTGAAAAAGCAATTGGAGAATATTTTAATTCCGGAAATGGAAAAATATTCAAAGATCAACTGACAAAAAAACAGTGGCAAGATCTGATTGATTTTGAAGGAAATGCAAACGGATTTAAAATTTTAACCGAAACCAAAAATGGAATTGTAGGTGGATTGCGACTATCGTATGCAACATTGGGTGCATTTATTAAATATCCCAAAGAATCTTTACCCAAAAAACCCACTAAAAATGTTGCAGATAAAAAATATGGAATTTTTCAAAATAATATTCCTTTTTTTAAAGACGTAGTTGATGAACTCGGTTTAGAAAAATTAAGAAATGATAAAAATTTAGCCTATACCAGACATCCTCTGGCTTTTTTAGTTGAAGCTGCTGATGACATTTGCTATACCATTATAGATTTTGAAGATGGCATCAATTTAGATCTGGTTTCTGAAGATTATGCCTTAGAATATTTAATAAATTTAGTGAGAGATTCAATTAATACCAAAAAATACCATTCATTACAAAATACAAAAGACAGAATTAGCTATTTAAGAGCTTTGGCCATTGGTAATTTAATTCAAGAAGCTGCTAAAGTATATATTGAAAATGAAGAAGCAATCTTACATGGTAAATATCAAAATTCATTACTTGAAAAATGTAAATATGAAGCACAGATCAATGATATCATAACACTTAGTGTAGAAAAGATCTATAAGAGTAAAGATGTTGTGGAAAAAGAAATTGCCGGATATAAAATTATTGCAGATCTTTTAGATGTTTTTATCTCAGCTATTAATAATACATTTGATCACTCTGCATCAAGTTATGATCAATTAATTATGTTACTTCTTCCTGAAAAATTTAAAAATATATCTGATGATCTATATACTCGGATTTTAAATACCTGTAATTTTATATCTGGTTTATCAGATGGTTACGCCATTTTAATTCACAAAAAAATAAAAGGAATTGATATCCGATAAAAATTAATTTGCAATTATTTATCAATTACCTTTGAATAACTTTTTGAAACGGCTATTACACAGAGTTGCACGAAGAAATGCGAAGTTTCGCAGAAAAGAAGAAATTTTGGTTAAAAACTGTATAAAATTCCTATACCAAGTTTTTGCATAAATTGTACTCTGGCTTCAAAAATTTCAATTTCACCATCTTCATTAACTTCTTTATATTTAATATCATCATCATAAATTAGATGTGTGCCTATATTTGCTTCAAATAATTTATTTATTTTAAATTTAAAATCTAATCGCCAATCTACATCAATATTCCCAAAGTTGTTAAAATAATCAGTGTACAATGACAACTGATTTAACATAGCTACGTTTTTAAAGATCTCTGTTTCCCAGCGACCTTGAATTAAAGTACCAAATTCTATCCTTGTATTTTTTCCTTTTTCAACCCCAAAAGCACCTTCTTCTGATAATTTATCATCATAAACAAAAGTTGATTTAAAAGTTAATGGTGAAAGATAAACCGTAAGATCTTTAGGTTTTAAAATATACTGTATTCCAGCTCCAAAAAACAGGTAGGCAGGAGCAAAAAACCTTGATATTGGGTTTTCAGTATCAGGATATTTATAACCATCCGTAAATTGAGTATAAAAATTGAATTTCATGGAATAATACCATTTAGAACTAATATCTCTTTTATACCCAAAAGTTGAATTTAATCTAATTTCATCGTCTGTTTTTCTAAGTTCTCTGTCTTCCTGTTTATTCAACCCATAACGCATTCTAATTTTATTTTCCCAAAGAATATTCTGATTCTCATAGGTTCGGGTAAAATTAACTTTTAACAATCCTGCAATAGAATTAACACCTCCGGCATTCCAATTCTTAAAAGCTACCTGATTGAAATCAAATGCTATACTATTTTCGTTTTTCCACCATTCAGGATCAACAACACGAACAATTTTATTCATCTTAATTTGATTGACTTGTTCCGGTATTGTAAATATATCCATTTTGTAATCAAACTTAGTACCGATAAAGATTTTAGTCTTTGGTTTTACAACATAAGAAGTATCATTTGTAAATTCGTTAATTTTCATCCTGTAACGAGGTGTAAAAAGAGTGTCTTTACCATAAGAATCAACAGATACAATATAATAGGGTTTTAAAAGAGAATTCAATAATTCCTTATTTATAGAGATTAATTCGGTTCTATAAAATTTTTTATTCATTAAAAAATCAATGTTATTATACCCTTTAGAATCCACAATTATTTGTGTAGTGTCTATATGAATTTTAGCCTTAGAAGTTTCTAAAACCTTAGCAGAATCTCTTATCTGAGCATATGAAAAAGAATAAAATAGAATAAAAAATAAAAGAATAAAAGTTTTCATATTATTAATAAAATCTAATCCTTTAAAAATGATTTAATGGTTTCATAAAGTGAAGCCTCATTTAATCCAACCAATTGCAAAAGTTCTTCAATGGTACCTTGTTCAATAAATTGATCTGGAATTCCAATATTTTTTATTATATTTTTATAATTATTTTGATTGGCAAATTCTAAAATAGCACTACCAAAACCTCCGGTTAAAGCACCTTCTTCAATAGTTATTATCTTCTCAAACTTTTTAAATAGTTTATTAAACAAACTAATATCCATTGGTTTTACAAAGCGCATATTATAATGGGCAATGGTTCCTTCCGGAAATTTCTTCACAACTCCCTTTATTCTTTCTCCAATAGTTCCGATACTTAAAATCGCTATTTCATCTCCCTCTGTTACAACTTCTCCTTTGCCTATTTCGAGTTTTTTAAATGGTTGCTCCCAGTTTTTTATAAAACCCCTTCCTCTTGGATATCGTATTGCAATCGGACCATCTAAACCTAATTGAGCAGTAAACATTATATTGCGAAGCTCTAATTCATTCATCGGAGCAAAAATGACCATATTTGGTATTGTTCGCAAATATGCCAAATCAAAAACACCATGGTGAGTTGCACCATCTTCACCAACTAAACCAGCTCTATCCAAACAAAAGATTACAGGTAAATTTTGTAAAGCCACATCATGAATTACCTGATCATAAGCGCGTTGCAAAAACGTAGAATAGATTGCACAAAAAGGAATCATTCCTTGTGTAGCCATTCCTGCAGCTAATGTTACAGCATGCTGTTCGGCAATTCCAACATCAAAAGCCCTTTCAGGAAATTCTTCGATCATATATTTTAATGAAGTACCGGTTGGCATTGCTGGCGTTATCCCAATAATGCGCTTATTTTGCTTAGCAAGCTCTACTAAAGTTAATCCAAAAACATCTTGAAATTTAGGTGTTGAGTTTCTATGTTTATTTAAATAAATATCTCCCGTGATCTTATCAAATTTGCCAGGGGCATGATAAGTTATTTGATCTTGTTCCGCCTGATGTAGACCTTTTCCTTTTTTGGTAATGACATGTAAAAACTTAGGACCTTTAATTGTTTTTAATCTATCCAATTCCGCGATAAGCACCCCAATATCATGTCCGTCAATCGGACCGGAATAAGAAAAATTTAAAGCCTCAAAAATATTGTCCTGCTCATCACATAAACTTGTTTTATGTACACCTTTTCTGTTTTTTACTGAAGTTAAATAGTTTTTTAATGCCCCCACATTTGGGTCAATCCCCATTTCATTGTCATTTAAAATGATCAATATATTAGAATTTGAAACACCAGCGTGATTTAATGCTTCAAAAGCCATTCCTCCGGCTATACTGGCATCACCAATTATTGCAATATGATGCTTAATTAAATCTCCTTTTAATCTTGAAGCAATTGCCATTCCTAATGCAGCAGAGATCGAAGTAGAAGCATGACCAACTCCAAAAGCATCATAGATACTTTCATCTCTTTTTGGAAAACCAGAAATTCCACCATATTGTCTATTGGTGTGAAAAACATCTCTTCTTCCTGTTAAAATTTTATGAGGATATGCCTGATGACCAACATCCCAAACCAATATATCATTTGGTGTATCAAAAACATAATGCAAAGCAATTGTCAGTTCAACCACACCTAAACTAGAACCTAAATGGCCTTTTTTTTCAGAAACGATATCGATAATAAATCTTCTGATCTCCTTTGCCAGATCCGGTAATTCAGATATCTTTAGTTTCTTTAAATCAGCAGGACTGTTAATATGTTCTAATTTATTTTTTTTCACAGAAACAAAACTACGATTATCTTTGATGTAAGCAAAAAACAACGCTTTTATTTGTTTATAAAATGAATGAAAACCCAATAGGTATATTTGATTCCGGAGTAGGTGGTATCACAATTTATGATGAAATTCATAAATTGCTTCCTCATGAAAACACCATTTATTTAGCGGATAGTAAAAATGCTCCTTATGGAAATAAATCTGAAGAAGAAATTATTGAATTCAGCGTTAAAAACACAAATTTTCTTTTAGAAAGAGGTTGTAAACTAATTGTTGTGGCCTGTAATACTGCTTCTACGAATGCAGTTAAATATTTAAGAGAAAGATTTGAAGTCCCATTTATTAGAGTACAACCGGCGATCAAACCTGCAGCCTTAAGTTCTAAAACAAAAACTGTTGGAATTTTAGCAACTAAAAGGACTCTAAAAAGTGATCTCTTATTTGAAACCTCTCAAAAATTTACTCAAGGAATAGAGGTAGTTGAAAAAGTTGGTGAGGGTTTGGTTTCATTAATAGAATCTGATAAAATTCAAACATCAGAGATGAATGATCTTTTAATTAAATATTTACAACCAATGCTTGAAAAAGATATTGACCATCTGGTTTTAGGTTGTACACATTATCCTTTTTTAATACCTCAAATTAAGAAGATCGTAGGTAATAAAGTTAAGATTATTGATTCGGGTGAAGCAATTGCACGCCAAACCAAAAATATTTTAAACTTGGAAAATCTACTCAATAAAAATAATACCATCCCCTACCAATATTTTTATAGCAATGAAGATCCAGATGTGTTACAAAGAATTTTAAACCACTATGATGGTAATTTAAAAGTTTATAAAATTAATTTTTAATATGGAAAATCCCTTTAATGATGAATACTTTATGAAAAAAGCGCTTCAAGAAGCTGAAACCGCCTTTATAAAAGGTGAAGTCCCCATTGGAGCTGTAATCGTAATCAATGATAGAATTATTGCCCGTACACATAATTTAACAGAAACCTTAAATGATGTAACAGCTCATGCCGAAATGCAGGCATTTACTTCTGCCGCTGATTTTTTAGGCGGAAAATATTTGCATAAATGCACCTTGTATGTTACTTTAGAACCATGCCAAATGTGTGCCGGAGCAAGTTACTGGACACAAATTGACAAAATTGTATTTGGCGCATCAGATCTACACAGAGGTTTCAAACATTTTAATACAACTTTGCATCCAAAGACTAAAGTTGTTGGTAGTGTTTTAGAAAAAGAATGCGGCGAAATTATCAAACGTTTTTTTATCGAAAAAAGAAATTTGAACTAGAGAACATCCTAACGATCTTTTTTATCTTCATTTCGATTTTGAAATAAACGATATTTTGACAGATCTTTATCTTTATAACGATGGTATATGAATAAAGGCATGAAAACAAAAGCAAAGATCAAAACTCCAAATCCTATAAACTTTTCTCCATGACCTACATTAACCGAATTGTTATAAAACCCATAAATTATTAATCCTATAACAATAACAAAAACTATCTTTAAAACTAAATTCATGCTAAATACAATATTAAAATGTAAAATTACAAAAAGTTATATCTTTAGGATTTAAAATTTGTATTCAATGTATAAAATTTATTTTTTAATTTTTTTATCTTTTATCACCCTAACCCATCGATTAAATTCTCAAAATAAAGTGAATGAAAAAAATAAAAAAATAGTTATAGCACATCGTGGTGCATCAGGATATTTACCAGAACATACTTTAGAAGCAAAATCGATGGCATATGCGATGAATGCTGACTATCTTGAGCAGGATCTTGTTTTGAGCAAAGATGATATCCCTATCGTTATTCATGATATTTACCTGGATGATATAACAGATGTTGAAGCAAAATTTCCTGAAAAAATTAGGGATGACGGACATTTTTATGTAATTGATTTTTCTTATAATGAATTATTACAATTAAATGTAACGGAAAGATTTGACCCTAAAACTAAAAAAGCTGTTTTTGAAAATAGATTTCCGGTTGGAAAATCAAATTTTAAATTACACTCTTTTCAAGATGAAATAGAATTGATCCAAGGATTAAATAAAAGTACCGGTAAAAATATTGGTATTTATCCCGAAATTAAAAACCCTAAATTTCATCGTGAAAACAAAAAAGATATTTCTAAGATCGTATTAAAAATTTTAAATGATTACGGTTATAAAAATAAAACTGACAATTGTATTTTACAATGCTTTGATGCAACTGAATTAAAACGAATAAGAAATGATCTGAAAAGTGAACTGTTTTTAACTCAGTTAATAGAAATTCCCGGACAAGAAGAATTAATATCTGAATATGCAACTTATGCAGATGCTGTTGGACCTTGGATAAAACTTTTAATTGCAGGATATGATAAAAATGGTAAAATTATCTTTTCTGATCTGGTAAAAGATGCACATGTCGCAGGTTTAAAGGTACATGCATTTACTTTGAGAGCTGATCAATTAGGAGATTTTCCTTCTTTTGAAAAACTATTGGATTTTGGTTTAAATGTTGCTGGTGTTGATGGTGTTTTTACAGATTTTCCTGATAAAGTTGTAGATTTTGTGAACAAGTAGAGGTCAAAAAAAGCGGCAAAAAGCCGCTTTAATAGTATAAAAATTCAAAGCTATTTTTTAAATAATCCGGCTATAAGTAAAATAACCATTGCACCCGCAACGGAAGTAATAAAAGGTCCAAAATCACCTCCTATATCTAAACCAAGAACACCAAAAAGCCATCCTCCAAAGACACCACCAATGATTCCTAAAATAGCATTAATTAAGAATCCATATCCGCCTCCTTTCATAAGAGTTCCTGCCAGCCAACCAGCTACTGCACCAATAACAATAAAAATAATAAAATTCATAGTATAAAGTTTTAAGATTAAATATGCGTTAAATATAATAAAAAAAAATTAAATATAGTTTTAGTGAAATGAACTACCCCGAAATATTCTATGATTAAAAAAACGGGGAAGGAATAATACTTTCTTTAGGAAGTAACCTGAATTAACTTTCTTCTATAGGCTGTAAGCAATCTTGATTTGGAAATAAAACCGAAATATTTACCATTTTTAATCACAACTAAATTCCAGGCACCAGAACTTTTAAACTTATTTAATATATCTTCTGCAGAATCTTTTTCATAATAAATAATATCAGATGCACTATGCATTAAACTTCTAACTTGCACCGTTTCGTACAAATCTTTATTGAACATAACACTTCTTATATCATTAAGAGAAAGTATACCTAAGAATTCATTTTCATCATTCACTACCGGAAAATGATTTCGTGTAGATTTTGCTACTGCATTGTTCACAATTTCTCCTAAATTCATATCAGGAGAAAGAATAACAAAGTTGGTTTCAATAACTTTATCCAGATCTAACATCATCAATACATTTTTATCCTTATCATGTGTAATAAGCTGACCTTTTTTAGCTAATTCAGCAGCATAAATATTATGTGGAATATATTTTTTTGTAATTAAAAAAGAAATAGAAGCAACAATCATTAAAGGAATAAAAAGTTCATACCCTCCTGTAATTTCTGCTATTAAGAATATTGCTGTTAAAGGAGCTTGAAGTACTCCTGCCATCAATCCTGCCATACCAACCATTGCAAAATTTGTTAGTGATAGTTGATGATTGAACAAGTTACTATAATTAATAATCATTGCTACTAGATAGCCAGAAATACTTCCTGTAAACAAAGTTGGGGCAAAAACACCTCCTACTCCACCTGCTCCAAAAGTAAAAGACATGGCAACTACTTTAAATACTATTAATCCAAAAAGTAATGCAAAAATAATCCAAATATTATCTGTTACTGTATGAAAAATATTGTTTGTAATAACATCGGTTATGTTACCTTTTAATACGTTATTGATTGTTACAAATCCTTCCCCAAATAGAGGCGGAATAAAATATACAATGGTTCCTAGTAAAACACCTCCTATTAACAAACGCTTATACGGACTAGTATATCGCTTAAAAAAATTGCCAACAGCAAAATAAACCTTACTAAAATAAATTGAAAACATTGCAGAAGTAACTCCCAGAAGGATATAAAAAGATACATCCATCAATTCAAATTTATCTTGAACATTAAAATGGAGTAATACATCATCTCCAAAAAAGAAATAAGATGTTAATACAGCTGTAATAGATGCCAATAATAAAGGAATCATTGAAGCTAAAGTTAATTCTAAACTAAATATTTCTACAGCAAAAACTATAGCAGCAATTGGTGCTTTAAATATAGAAGACATTGCTCCTGCTGCAGCTGCTCCAATCAATAAAGTTCGTGTAGTTTGATTCAAATGAAATAATCGTGCAAAATTTGAGCCCAAAGCAGCTCCGGTTGCAACCGTAGGGCCTTCTAATCCAACCGAACCTCCAAAACCAACAGTTAGAGGAGCTGTAATTAAAGATGCCCACATTTGGTGACGAGGCAATATACCTTTCAATTTTGAAATAGCAAATAATGTTGAAGGAATACCATGACCAACAGGCTTTTTTACTATAAATTTTATAACCCAAAGAACTAATAATAATCCTATAATTGGAAAAATAAAATAAAATCCCTGATGAATTTCTTTAATAAATTCTCCTTCCAGTAACTCTTGAATTAAATGTGTTAAATTCTTTATTGTTACTGCCCCAAGTCCGGCAAGTAAACCAATAATAGCACTGGCAATATTGATAAACTGTTTATTGGATATATGCTTATACCTCCATTTTAAAAATTTAGTAAATAGTATTTTAGAATTTAACATTTATTATATCAAATAGTTAATCTCACACTTTCTAAGTCTTCAATTTTATATGTAAATTTTTCTGTAGGCGAACCGATAAACATAAAATTAATTGGGATATTCCATTTTTTATAAGGCTTAAATAATAAACACTAAAATAGTAAAAAACGAATAAAAATGTACTTTTATATGATAAATCACCAGTTTTTTTCTAAACCCTTATAAATCCAACTTCAAATTCAGTTCTTCTAACTGCATTTTATCAATATTAGAAGGCGCATCGATCATTACATCTCTGCCTGAATTATTTTTTGGAAATGCAATAAAATCACGAATTGTTTCTTGTCCTCCCATTATTGCAACCAACCTATCGAGTCCGAAAGCAATTCCGCCATGGGGAGGAGCACCGTATTCAAATGCATTCATTAAAAACCCAAATTGATTTTGAGCCTCTTCTTTTGTAAAACCAAGAAGATCAAACATTCTGGATTGCATTTTTTTATCAAAAATTCTGATAGAACCTCCACCAATCTCATTTCCATTCAATACCATATCATAAGCATTTGCTCTTACTTTTCCAGGATCAGAATCTAATAAACTAATATCTTCAGGTTTTGGTGAAGTAAATGGATGATGCATAGCGTGATACCGGCCGGTTTCTTCATCCCATTCTAAAAGAGGGAAATCAACAACCCATAATGGTGCAAATTCATCAGGTTTGCGCAAACCTAAAGTCTCAGCCATTTCCATTCGTAAAGCACTTAATTGTGTACGTGTTTTATCGGTATTACCAGCCATGACCAGCATTAAGTCACCTGGTGCTGCTTTCATTTGTTCCGCAAAATATTTTAAAGCATCTGCATCGAAAAACTTATTTACAGATGAACTTAGCGTTCCATCGGCATTAAATTTGATCCAAATAAGACCCGTTGCACCAATCTGTGGTCGTTTTACCCAATCTACTAATTTATCAATCTGTTTTCTTGTGTAAGTAGCACATCCTTTAACATTTATTCCTACTACTAATTCAGCATCATCAAAAACAGAAAAACCATAAGTTCCACTTTTGGGGGTTAGGTGGCGAAATTTCATATCAAAACGAATATCAGGTTTATCATTTCCATAGATTTTCATAGCTTCATCATAAGTCATTCTTGGAAAATCTCCAATCTCCACACCCTTTATCTCTTTTAATAAATGACGTGTTAAACCTTCAAAAGCATTTAGAATGTCTTCTTGTTCAACAAAGGCCATTTCACAATCAATTTGTGTAAATTCCGGCTGACGATCGGCACGAAGATCTTCATCTCTAAAACATTTTACAATCTGAAAATATTTATCCATTCCACCCACCATCAACAACTGTTTAAAAGTTTGAGGCGATTGGGGTAGAGCGTAAAACTGACCTTCATTCATACGTGAAGGAACCACAAAATCACGTGCCCCTTCAGGTGTAGATTTGATCAAATAAGGCGTTTCCACATCAATAAATCCCTCATTTGAAAGGTAATTTCTAACCTCCATAGTTACTTTTGAACGGAAGATCAGGTTTTCACGAACCGGATTTCTTCTAATATCTAAATAGCGATATTTCATACGTAATTCATCACCTCCATCAGTTTCATCTTCTATTGTAAATGGAGGTACTTTTGATTCATTTAAAACAGTCAATTCTGAAACTAAAATTTCAATTTCTCCTGTAGAAATATTCGGATTTTTTGAAGTTCTTTCAATTACATTTCCTTTTATCTGAATTACAAACTCTCTGCCTAACATTTTGGCTTGTTGCATTAACATTTTAGAAGATCGTTCTTCATCAAAAATCAGTTGTGTAATTCCGTATCTATCCCGCAGATCTACCCAAATCATAAATCCTTTATCACGTACTTTTTGTACCCATCCTGATAAGGTAACTTCTTGATTTACATTTTCTAATCTTAATTCTCCGTTGGTATGACTTCTATACATAATTTCCTAAAAATTTCAATCCTGCCACGCCGACAGGTGGGCTGCAAATTTAGTAAAAAGCAAATGAGTTTCATGTTTTTATTTTTAAATTATTTATCGTTGAAAAAATACTCGATCTCCAATATTTTAGCTTGTAAACTCATAAGATAGAAACTAAATGTAATTTATCTGATGCATATATCCAGTGTGGTTGTTAGTCATCGGATAAATATTCTCAATAAGAGTGAGGATTTAATCGTATTTTTGAACATTCTCTATAAATCAAAACCCATGAAAAAATTACTTGTCCTTGCAATGATAATAATCAGTTCAGTTGCTTTTTCACAAACAAAGAACTACCTCGATAAGCCACACTATAAAACTTTTGCTTCTGCTGATACGTTAGTTACTCCCGACAAAATTTTTATCAATATCAACATCAGCGAAAGCGATACAAAAGGAAAAATTTCTATAGAACAATTAGAAAGTAAAATGTATAAGTCCTTAAAAAAAATTGGAATTGATACCGATGAAAAATTGAAAGTAAATGATATGTCGAGTAACTACAAAAAATATATTCTTAAAAAGAGAGATATTTTTAAAGAAAAATCGTTTAGCTTAGAAATTAACGATGCCAAAACATTGACTAAAATTTTTGTAGCCCTTGAAGAAATTGGAATTTCAAATACAAGTATTGCTAGAGTTGAATATTCAAAACAGGAAGAAATGCAGTTTTCAATGAGACAAAAAGCATTACTAAAAGCCAAAACTGAAGCCGAACTACTCACACAGAGCATTGACCAAAAAATTGGAAAAGCCATTTATATTTCTTCCGAAAATTATGTTCGAAATTATGCCAAAGGTAATTATCAAATGGAAATGAAATCTTATAGTCCTGTAAGTGCAGCTTCTCCTTTAGATATAGAATTTAAAAAAATAAAGATCACCAGTTCTATAAATGTGATTTTTGAACTAGAATAAGCGTATTTTGATATAATAAAATTTTATCTAATAATTAATTTTAATATCAAAACAATACTTTAAAATAATTTAAAAATGAAATACAATCATCTTGGAATAAATATTAGAAAAAAGGTCGAATTATACCAACAAAAAAATGCCATTCATTATAAAAGTGATAAAACACATTCATGGGTTGGAATTTCATGGACTGAATTTGGAGATCAAATTGAAAATGTTTCTAAAGCACTTTTACATTTTGGCATTAAAGCCCAACAAAATATTGCAATTTTTGCACAAAATTTACCAGAATGGATCATTGCTGATCTTGGAATAATGAGCATTAGAGCAGTTACTGTTCCAATTTACGCAACAAGCTCAGCAAAAGAGGTTGAATATATTGTAAATGATGCTGAAATTAGTGTATTATTTGCCGGAGAACAAGAGCAATATGATGAAGCTGTTATACTTTTAGAAAACAACAAATACTTAAAATTAGTCGTTGCCTTACGAGATGACATTAAACTAAAAAAAAAAACAGATTCGATCTTTTTTAAAGACTTTTTATCTGTTAAACAAAATAAAAAAATTGATGCCGAACTTCAAAAAAGATATTATGAAAGTGATCTAGCTGATCTGGCCTGTATTATATATACATCCGGAACAACCGGCGAACCCAAAGGAGTAATGCTGGATCATGCCAATTTTTCTGATACAATCAAAGCTCACGATATTGAATTGGATTATAACGATAAAGAATCTTCTCTGAGTTTTTTACCGCTTACCCATGTTTTTGAGCACAACTGGGCATTGGCTTGTTTACATAATGGCATTGAAGTTTATTTTAATGAAAACCCTAAATTAATTGCCAATGCATTGAAAGAGGTTAAACCTAATTATATGTGTTCTGTTCCGAGGTTCTATGAAAAAGTTTATTCGGCAATTCAGGAAAATAAAAACTCTTCTTCCGTTACAAAAATTGAATTGATTAACTGGGCTTTATCAGTTGGAGATAACTATCACAACCAGCATATAAGATTAGAAAAAAAAATCCCTTTTGGCTTAAGATTGAAATATAAAATTGCCAATAAATTAGTACTTAGTAAAATGAGGGCTATTTTTGGCGGAAGTATTAAAATGATGCCTTGTGGTGGTGCTCCAATTGACGCCAGAATTGTTCAATTTTTTCATAGTATAGGCCTTAACATAAAAATTGGTTACGGTTTAACCGAAACTATGGCTACAGTTTCACTTTTTGGTAAAACAAAATTTGAATTTAACTCTGTTGGAAAAACAATTGTAGGAACAGAAATAAAAATTGGCGATAATAATGAGATTTTAGTGAAAGGTCCCGGTGTGATGAAAGGTTATTATCAAAAACCTGAACAAACAAAAAGTACATTTATTAATGGTTGGCTTAAAACAGGTGATGCCGGAAAAATTGATGAATTAGGAAACTTGTACATTACAGACAGAATTAAAGATCTGATGAAAACGTCCGGTGGTAAATATATAGCACCTCAAAAATTTGAAACTGCTTTTGTAAATGATACTTATATTGAACAAATTGCTATTATTGGAGATCAAAAAAAGTTTGTTTCTGCTTTGACGGTTCCTAATTTTGAAGCATTAAAAAAATATGCTAAAAAAAATAAGATTAGCTTTGATAGTATTGAGGACTTAATTACAAACAATCAAATTATTGAAATGTTTAAACAGCGTTTTGAAGACCTTCAGAAAAACTTTTCAAAATTTGAAAAAATAAAAAAATTCACACTTCTACCGGAAGAATTTACAATTGCTGCCGGAGAACTTACCGCAACTTTAAAACTAAAACGAAAAGTAATATCTAAAAAATATAAAGAAATTATTGATAAAATGTATGGAGATTAAAATTTTTATACAAGAAATAAAATAATAAAACCTGGATATGAAACTATACCTTGTTCCAACACCAATCGGTAATCTAGATGATATGACTTTTCGTGCTATCAAAGTATTGCAAGAAGTGGATATTATTTTAGCTGAAGATACCCGGACTTCGGGTAAACTGCTAAAGCATTTTGAAATATCTACTCCCATGCGTAGTTTTCATATGCATAATGAGCATAAAATATTAGATAATATTATTGAAAAGTTAAGAGGAGGAGAAGTAATGGCTTTGATATCAGATGCAGGAACTCCTGCAATTTCTGATCCCGGTTTTTTATTGACAAGGGCTTGTATTAAAAATAATATTGACGTAGAATGTTTACCGGGAGCTACTGCTTTTGTTCCGGCTTTGGTAAATTCTGGTTTGCCGAATGATAAATTTGTTTTTGAAGGGTTTTTACCTGTAAAAAGAGGGAGACAAACCCGATTAAAATTTTTAGCAGATGAAACACGAACCATGATCTTTTACGAATCACCACATAAGTTAATAAAAACTTTAAATAATTTTACTGAATTTTTTGGTGAAGACAGGTCAGTTTCTGTTTCAAGAGAAATTTCAAAATTATATGAAGAAACTTTTAGAGGAACGCTAAAAGAAGTGTTGGATTATTTTACTAATAAAACTCCAAAAGGAGAATTTGTAATAGTGGTTGGTGGAAATCCAACCTAAATCAAAGGTTAAAATTCATCTTCCTGAATAGATTATTTTTTTTAAATTTGCTTTTTGAAAATCTTTACAAACATGCAATTAATATTAAGATCTTTCGATTTACCTTTAAAGCATACATTTACAATTTCACGACAATCGTTTAATGTAAAACCAACAATGATTGTTGAATTAAAAGATGATGATATTTCCGGTTATGGCGAAGCTTCAGAAAATCCATATTACCATAAAACATTGGAAAATATGTTTCAGGATCTACAAAATTGTAAAGAAATAATCGAACAAGATACTGATGAAACTCCGGAAGAATTCTGGAAAAAAATGTATCCACATTTAAAAGATGATATGTTTGCTTTGTGTGCATTAGATCTGGCTTATAATGATCTTTATGCTCGTAAAAAAGGTAAAAAATTGTATGAGATATGGAATTATAATATTGAAAAAAATCCCTTATCAAATTATACAATTGGAATAGATACCATTGAAAAAATGGTTTTTAAAATGAAAGAAACACCATGGCCTATTTATAAAATAAAACTTGGTACTAAAGAAGACATTGAGATCGTAAGAGAATTGAGAAAACACACTGATGCTGTTTTTAGAATTGATGCAAATTGTGCATGGACAGCCGATGAAACCATTGCAAATGCTATCGAATTAAAGAAACTGGGAGTTGAATTCTTGGAGCAACCTTTACCGGCAGAAGATTGGAATGGCGCTAAAAAAGTTTTTAAAAATTCTGTATTACCAATCGTAGCAGATGAAAGTTGCCAGACAGAAGCTGATGTAGCCAAATGTTATCATCATTTTCATGGAATTAATATCAAACTGGTAAAATGTGGTGGCCTAACTCCGGCAAGAAGAATGCTAAAAGAAGCTAATGAATACGGTATGAAAAAAATGGTGGGTTGTATGACTGAATCTTCTGTAGGAATTTCGGCAATTGCACATTTATTACCAGAATTAGATTATGTTGACATGGATGGCGCTATGTTATTATCAAAAGATATTGCAGAAGGTGTAAACATAGATTTTGGAAAAATTAATTATTCAAAATTAAAAGGAACAGGTATAAAATTAACAGATAAAAATTCAAAAACAATAATACAATGACAGATAAAATTGGAATACAGTGGGAAGGAAAAATGCTTTTTAATGTTGATAGCATTGGTGGAAGTTTTAAAATTGATGCAGATTCGGATGTTGGAGGAGAAGGTTTAGGTCCAAGACCAAAATCTTTAATGCTTTCTTCACTTGCCGGATGTTCAGGAATGGATGTAGTATCTCTATTAAAAAAAATGCGTGCCGAAGTTGATAAATTTGAAATTGATGTTACAGGGGAATTAACTGATGTGCATCCAAAATATTATCATAAAGTTCATGTTGAATACCGTTTTTACGGAAAAGATTTTAAAAAAGATAAAATCGAAAAATCCGTAAATCTATCTCAAGATCGTTATTGCGGAGTTAGTGAAATGTTTAGACAATTTGCAGAACTTACTCATGAAATTAAATATATTGAGCTATAAAAAAAGCCCCAAATTGGGGCTTTAAAATTATAGTAAATAATACTTTATTAATTACTGCTAGTATTTATAATTGTAATAATTAGCGCAGTTGTAGAAAGCAATATTCCTAATGATGAGAATATAACTCCTGTACTTGGGCCAATACCGGAAGCTCTTGCTTGTGTCTTATTAGGTTCTACATAAACTACATCATTTTGAGATAGATAATACGCAGGCGAATCAAAAAGATCTTTTGATTTCAAATTTACTCTGGTAAACGTTTTTTTACCATCATAATCGTGAATTACCAACACATTTTCTCTTTCTCCATAAATAGTTAGATCTCCGGCCATACCTAAGGCTTCAATCAAAGTTACTCTTTCATTAGTAGCAGTATAAGTACCCGGTCTTGCAACCTCACCTAAAACAGTAATTTTATAATTTAGTGTTCTGATATTAACAATTGGTTCTTTGATATAATCTTTTAATTTATTTACAAACAAATTGGTAGCTTGTTCACGATTCAATCCTGCAATTTTGACTTTTCCTAAAACAGGAAAATCAATATTACCTTCAGGATCAATTATATAAGACTGAATTCGTTCTCTACCATAAGACATCCTTATATCATCAGAATAAGAAACAGTATTTTGATTAAAGGGTCTGGCAGCTTCAGAATCTATAGCATTTACTATAATGATTAATTCATCATCAATATGATATGTCGGCATATAACTATCAATACCTATAATATTATCTTTAGAATCAATACCATTAAAATAAACGACATCATCTTTAGTTTTACAAGATATTACTAATAAAAATAAAATCAAAAAGGGGATAAATTTTTTCATAAGATTACATTTTTTATACGAATATAAATATTTTTTTAAAATTAACAATAAATCCGAACAATACTAATTGTTTTTTACACCTATTTGATAATAATCAAAACCTTTATCTTTTAAATTTAAAGTACTATACTGATTTCGTCCATCAAAAATGACAGGTGTTTTCAATTGTTGTTTTAGCTCTTCAAAATCCGGTGAACGAAATTCTTTCCACTCTGTTAAAAGAATCATTGCATCGGCATTTTGTAAAGTTTCATATTTAGAATTAAAATATGTAATCTCTTTAACATCTTTTAAGTAAAAATATTGTGCCTCATCCATTGCTTTTGGATCATAAGCTTGAATTTTTGCGCCTCTTCTAACCAATTCTTTAACAATATAAATTGCCGGAGCCTCTCGCATATCATCAGTACCTGGTTTAAATGCTAATCCCCATAAGGCAAAAGTTTTCCCATTGAGGTCTTCTCCAAAATGTTTAACCACTTTATCAGCTATCACCAATTTTTGACGATCATTTACATCTTCAACCGAAGATATTAATTTTGCTTTATACCCTTTATCTTCAGCAATTTTTTTCAATGCCTTTACATCTTTAGGGAAACATGAACCACCATATCCACTTCCGGGATAAATAAAACTATAACCAATTCTGGTATCTGATCCAATTCCAATTCTAACCTGATTTACATCAGCACCAACCAATTCACAAATATTGGCAATCTCATTCATAAATGAAATTTTTGTAGCCAACATAGCATTGGCAACATATTTTGTCATTTCTGCAGAACGGATATCCATTGTTATAATTCGATCATGATTATGGGTAAAAGGAGCGTATAGATCTTTCATTATATCAAAACCTTTTTCACTATCAGCACCAATTACAATTCTATCCGGTTTCATAAAATCTTCAATAGCAGCACCTTCTTTTAAAAATTCCGGATTAGATACCACATGAAACTCAATATCAACACCTCTTTTATCCAACTCTTTCTGAATAACTGCTTTTACTTTATCACCGGTTCCAATGGGCACAGTAGATTTATCAACTACAACCAAAGGATTTGTCATTTCTTCCCCCAATTGTTTTGCAACACTTAAAACATATTGTAAATCGGCAGAACCATCATCATCCATTGGTGTTCCTACAGCAATAAATACTACTTTAGCTTTTTCTAAACCATCATTTAATTTAGTGCTAAAATGTAGCGTTTTTTTATCAAAATTCTTTTGTACCATTTGCTTTAATCCAGGTTCATAAATCGGAATTTTGCCTTTTTTTAAATCTTCTATTTTTTTAGTATCTATATCGATACATGTTACATTGTTTCCCATTGCCGAAAAACATGTTCCTGTTACCAAGCCAACATAACCGGTTCCAATAACTGTCAAATTCATAATTGTTTTATTTTAAATTTTCCCAATACCATTGTATAGCCTGTTGTAAACCATCACTCAATGAATATTTGGGATTATATCCTAATAATTTTTTTGCTTTTTCAATAGATGCTAATGAATGTGGAATATCACCTTCTCTTATTGGTCCGTATTTGATCTCTACATCTGCAATGCTTTTATCAAATCGGCTCAAAGAATCTTTTAAACTTTCTACCAATTTATTTAGCGTAGCCCTTTGTCCGAATGCAACATTATAAACAGTATTCAATGCTTTTGAATTTGTAGTGCTCATAGATAATAAATTCATTTGTATCACATTATCAATATACGTGAAATCTCTTGAAAATTCACCATCACCATTGATAACAGGAGACTCATGATTGATCAACTGACCTACAAATTTTGGAATTACAGCTGCATAAGCGCCATCCGGATCTTGCCTTCTGCCAAACACATTAAAATATCGTAGGCCTATTGTATCCAAACCATAAGTTTTTTGAAAAATATCTGCATATAACTCATTTACATACTTGGTTATTGCATAAGGAGATAAAGGTTTTCCTATTTTGTCTTCAATTTTTGGTAAAGAAGCTGAATCACCATAAGTGGAAGAACTTGCAGCATAAACAAATCTTTTTACCCCTGCATCTCTGGATGCTACCAGCATATTTAAAAAACCTGAAATATTAACTTCATTGGTTGTTATAGGATCAGCTATAGAACGGGGCACTGAACCTAATGCAGCCTGATGTAGTACATAATCTACATTTTGAGTAGCTTTTTTACAATCATCTAAGTTTCTAATATCACCTTCAATTAAAGTAAAATTTGGATTAGAAAGAAATTCTTGAATATTCTCACGTTTTCCCGTAGCAAAATTATCTAAACAAATTACCTTGTTTTTATTTTGCAACAATACTTCACAAAGATTTGAACCAATAAATCCTGCTCCCCCGGTTACCAATATTGTTTTATCCTTAATTTCTACCATAGAACTATTTTTAAACTTTTGATTTCTTTTCAATCTTTCTTAAAAAACTCAAAGGTATATTTACACTAAAACCACTTCCCAAAGAATCAATTTTAACTACAACCCTATGGCTGCTACTGGTTTTTTCGCAAACTGCAATTAAGCCCATAAACGGACCCTTGGTCACTTCAACATTATCACCTGAAACAACTCTAATATTATTTGTGATTTCAAATTTTTCATTACTATCACTTAATATCTTTAAATTTTCTATTTCAAAATCTTTGATCTTGGCGGGTTTCCCTAAAAACCTCAAAACATTAACCGTTCCCGGAATAGACAAGGTTTCAAATATATTTCTTTCTTCAATATTTATAAAAACATAGGAAGGAATTAAAGGCAACTGAACTGTTTTTTTTCTGTCACTCCATTGTCTTACAGTTTTTATCAAAGGCAAAAATGCTTGAATATCATTTTCTAACATTCTCTCAAGAACTTTTTTTTCAGATCTTGGCTTTGTAAAAATTGCATACCAGTTTTTATTTTTGTCAGGTTTAGTCAAATTCATTTATTTATAGTTTCAAAAAACCTGCTTTTTGCAAGTATTTAGAGTATTTTGGTTAGATTAGCAAATATAATATTTTAATGTTTTTACCAATAATTAATATTGATTATTATATTAAAAAATTAAAGTAAACAAAATTGCAACGAATCATTATTTCAGTAAGCAACGATTTAGTAACCGATCAAAGGGTTAAAAAAGTTTGTGATAGCTTACTTGACTTAAATTTTGATATTTTACTTATTGGAAGAAAATTGCCTAATAGTCTGGCTGTTGAAAGAAATTACAAAACCATTAGAATGTCACTCTTTTTTAATAAAGGGTTTTTGTTTTATGCTGAATACAATATTCGTTTATTTTTAAAACTTTTATTCTTAAAATCAGATGTACTTTTAGCTAATGATCTGGATACATTATTACCTAACTTTCTTGTCAGCAAATTATTTTCTAAAAAGTTAGTTTATGACAGTCATGAACTATTTACTGAAGTTCCTGAATTAACCTCTCGTCCAAAAGTCAGAAATATTTGGCTTACAATTGAAAAAGCAATTTTTCCAAAACTCAAAAATATCTATACCGTAAATGATAAAATTGCTGATTTTTATTCTGAAAAATATCATATTCCTGTAAAAGTTGTTCGAAATATTAGTCCAAAACTTCTTAATAAAAATATTAATAAATCATTATCAAATAAAATAAAAGGAAATAAAAAAATGTTGATCTTACAAGGAAGTGGAATCAATATTGACAGAGGCGCTGAAGAAGCTGTTTTAATGATGCAATATATTAAAAATGCAATTTTATACATTATTGGAAGTGGAGATATTTTTGATAAATTAAAAAACTATGTAAAAGAATATCAACTTAAAGAAAAGGTATTTATCAAAGATAAAATGTCGTATAAAGATCTGATGGAATACACAAAAATTGCTGATTTGGGATTATCATTAGACAAAGGAACAAATTTGAATTATGAATATAGTTTACCCAACAAAGTCTTTGATTATATTCAAGCGCAAATTCCAATCTTAGCTTCAAACAGAGAAGTAGTAGCTGAGTTGGTTACAAAAAATAATATTGGATATATTACTAAAACACACGATACTAAAGAATTAGCTGAAATTGTAAATAAAATTTTATTTGACAAAGAATTAAATAGAATCTGGGGG
>DAOUPQ010000032.1 GCA_030626085.1 Flavobacteriia bacterium | reverse complement strand
CTCATCGGTATTCCTCATAATCAAAAATATGCTCGTTTTTCTGATTTATTTACTGATAAAGGAGAGTACAAATTAAATGATGAAGTAGCCATTGCACATAAAAAGAAAATTAAAACCAAATACGAAGAGAGTATTTTAAATATTGATGGAAGGACAAATCTTTTATATGGTGCTTTACAAGGGAGCATTTTTAAATTTTTCCCCTTAAAAGGGGATAGCAATAACAAATGGTTTTCTGATCTTGAAGTTGATCAAGCCGGTTTTAAAGGAACAGATTCACTTTTTGTTGCAAATATTATTAATCTGTACAGTCAAACAGTTCAAATTGCGGTAAGTAGTAATGATTATACCAAAGCAGATGATCTTTTAGAGAGCCTTCATAAATATCAGAATAAATTCGGAGGTGAAGTGATGCCTTCAGAAAGGAAAGTAAAATTGGAATTATTTTATAATAAATACGATATTTTTAAAGGCTTATTTTGGAAATATATGTTGGCGAGTTTATTGATGTTCGTGGTTGTTATTATCAATATTTTTAACGACAATAAATTAGTAAAAACGCTTATAAAAATTAGTTCTCTTATTATATTATTACTATTTGTTTATCATACTATTGGTTTAGGAATTCGTTGGTATATTTCGGGTCATGCTCCTTGGAGCAATGGTTATGAATCAATGATCTATGTGTCATGGGCAACGATGTTATTCGGTTTGATCTTTGGAAAAAGATCTTCATTAACACTGGCAACAACAACATTTGTAACATCGATGCTTCTGATGGTGGCACATTGGAATTGGATGGATCCTTCTATAGGAAATTTAGTGCCCGTTTTGGATTCTTATTGGTTAATGGTGCATGTTGCAATTATCGTTGCGAGTTACGGTCCGTTTACAATCAGCATGATCTTAGGGTTGTTGGTTATGATCTTATATATTTTTACGACAAAAAATAATAAGGATAGAATAAAACTAGTCATTGATGAGCTAACTGTTATTAATGAAATGTCATTGACAATTGGATTGGTTTTGTTAGTAATTGGAAACTTTTTGGGAGGTATATGGGCCAATGAAAGTTGGGGTAGATATTGGGGTTGGGATCCTAAAGAAACCTGGGCTTTGATAAGTATTATGGTATATGCATTTGTTTTGCATATGCGATTGATCCCCGGATTAAGAGGGAAATATACCTTTAATATGGTTTCAATATTTGCTTTTGCTTCAATATTAATGACCTATTTAGGTGTAAATCATTTGTTATCAGGTTTACATTCTTATGCTTCTGGTGAATCGGCACCAATTCCAAATCAAATTTGGGGATGGTTGACAATCTCAGCTGTATTGAGTTTATTAGCATTCTTTAAATATAAAAAACATTATAAAAAATGAGACATTTAAAACATTTTAATTTTATAGCAATTATACTCTTTTCTTTAGTTACATGGAATGCAATACAAGCACAAGAGAATATTTATCAATTCAAAGTACAGGATCTGTATGGAGATGAGTATGATATGGCTTCCCTAAAAGGTAAAAAAGTAATGATCGTCAATACAGCTTCTGAATGTGGATTGACGCCTCAATATAAAGATCTGCAAAAATTATATGATACTTATAAGGATAAGAATTTTGTGATTGTTGGTTTTCCCGCTAATAATTTTTTAAAACAAGAACCGGGTTCTGATGCTGAAATTGCCACATTTTGTGAACAAAACTATGGAGTTACCTTCCCTATGATGTCAAAAATTTCTGTAAAAGGAAAAGATATGCATCCTATTTATCAGTTCTTAACAGAAAAATCTAAAAATGGTTATAAAGATTCTAGAATAAAATGGAACTTTCAAAAATACCTGATCAATGAGGAAGGAGAAGTTATTAAAGTGATTACTCCAAAAACACTGCCTACTGATGAATCTGTAATATCATGGATAGAAGAATAAAAAATATAGGGAAACATACGGTTTGCATTCACGAGGGAGAGATAAAAGACTAACAGTTTGGGGTGCAATTTCACCAATCTATATGGCGACTTCTTATCCCTTTTTGGATGTTGAAACTAAAAGGTATCCACGCTATTTTAATACGCCAAATCAGGAAGTTATCGGTAAAAAGATAGCTGCATTAGAAAATGCAGAAGCTGCTTTACCATTCGGATCGGGTATAGCTGCCATAAGTACGTCATTATTAGCTTTTTTAAAAAAAGGAGATCATGTTGTTTTTCAAAATGAGATCTATGGAGGGGCACATAATTTTATAGTTAAAGAATTCCAAAACTATGGTATTGAATATGACTTTACTGAAGGTGTTGATCTGGAGAATTTTAAGTCCAAAATAAAAAGTAATGCCAAAGTAATTTATATTGAAACACCGTCTAATCCATTACTTACAATTACAGATGTTAAAGCTGTATCCAAATTAGTCAAAAAGCATAACATTGTTAGTATGATCGATAATACTTTTGCTTCTCCTATCAATCAAACACCAATTGATCTTGGTATTGACATTTCTATTCACAGTGCTACTAAATATTTAGGAGGGCACAGTGATATTCTTGCTGGAGCGGTTGCCGGAAGTAAAGAGCATATTGATAAAATTTTTCAAAAAGGTATTAATTTTGGAGGAAATTTGAGCGATTTTATGTGTTATCTGTTAGAAAGAAGTATCAAAACTTTAGCATTGAGGATTGAAAAACACAATAAAAACGCACAAATTATTGCTGAATATCTAGATGGTCACAAAGATATTGCAAAAGTGTATTATCCCGGTTTGCCATCGCATCCAAATTATAAAATTGCTAAAGCTCAAATGCACGGTTTTGGCGGAATGTTATCTTTTGAACTCCATAAAAATATAGATGCAATAGCTTTTCAAAATGCTTTAAAAATGATCAAACCATCCATGAGTCTGGCAGGGGTAGAGTCAACTATTTTAATGCCGGCACTAACTTCACATGCACTTTTAAGTGAAGATGATAGAAATAAAATTGGTATCTCCAATAATTTATTGCGTTTTTCAGTAGGTATTGAAGATTATCAAGATATTATCAATGATATTGAGGAAGCTTTGCAGGAAGTTAAAAAGTAAAAGGTAAAAAGTATTGAAAAATAGTTTAATATTATTTTATTACAAGAATTTTTTTAGTACATCAATAACAATATCAATTTCTTCTTTGGTGTTATATTTACTAAAGGAAAATCTTACTGAGGTTTTTTGTGCATCATTTTCATTGAGGATTGAATTTAGTACATGTGAACCTTTATTGCTTCCACTTTGACAGGCACTACCACCAGAAACAGCTATTCCCTTTAGATCTAAGTTAAAAAGTAACATTGGTATTTCTTTTGAAAATCGTACATTTAAGATATGAAAAGCACTTATATCCAATTGAGATGAAGTGCCATTAAATTTAATTCCGTTAAAATTGCGTTGTAATTTATCAATAAAAATTTGTTTTAATTGTGATATATAAGCTTCATCTTTATCATAATTTTGATAAGCAATTTCCATAGCTTTTTCCATACCAATGATACTGTGAATATTCTCTGTTCCGGCTCTTGCACCACGTTCTTGTTCTCCACCTATTAGTAAAGGTTGCACACCTGTACCTTTTTTAAAAAAAGCAAAACCTACACCTTTTGGACCGTGAAACTTATGGGCGCTGGCCGCAAAAAAATCAATGGGTGTTTTTTGAAGATCTATTGTTGTATGCGCTATTCCCTGAACAGTATCTGAGTGAAATAAAGCATTATATTTTAAACAAAGATCTGATACTATTTGCAGATCTAAAATATTTCCAATTTCATTATTTACCAACATCAAACTAACCAAAGTTTTTTGATCTGAGCTTTTTAACAGATCTTCTAAATTTTGATAATCCACTACACCATTTTCGTCAAGATCTACAAAATCAACTTTGATATGATACTTTTTTTGAATAGCTTCAATGGTGTGTATCACTGCATGATGTTCAATTTTTGATGAAATAATTCTCTTAACACCTAAATTGCCAATGGCATTAAATAAAATAAGATTATCAGCTTCACTACCTCCTGAAGTAAAAATGATCTCATTCGCCGAACAATTCAGATATTTTGCAATATTTTTTCGAGCATTTTCAACCAATGATTTTGCCTTTCTTCCATATTGATGCGTTGAAGAAGGGTTTCCAAAAACATCATGCATAGAACTAGTAATTAAATCAATAACTTCTTTATCAATTGGTGTAGTTGCTGCGTTATCTAAATATAATTTTTTCATAAAACAAAAGTAATTAAATTTATCATGTTAAAAATAATCATTAATTAAAGAAAACTGTTATTTTTGTTGCAAATCAAATTTATCTTATATTTTTTTAACGAATGAAAAAATTATTCTTTTTACTATTTATTTTTTCGGGGTTTTCATGTAGTGATGGTGATTTGGATATTCCTGGATTTGAGTTTGAAGATACTGTAAATATATGTAAAACAGATATTTATACATTATACAGACTGAGTGATAATGGTCATAGAGAAGCTTTGATCGTCACACTTACAGATGAGCAGATTAAAAATTCTACTGAACCTGTTCCCCCTGCGAGTGTAACAGAAAACGGACCCATTACAGTAACCGACAGGGTTTTTGATGGCGAAGTAAAAAAAGATTACTTTTGTTCTGTTATACCTCCAACAACACCTTTGGTAACAAAAGATTGGCGTGGTGTTTCAGGAATAATTGAAGTTGTTAATAGAGTTGTTTTAGATGAAGAAGGAAAAGATACAATAGCATATAATCATGTAGTTATTTTACATGACGTAGTATTAAAGAATGGAGAAGAATCATTGATTTTTAATGATACATACCTATTTGGTTCTTTTGATACTGGAATTTAGATCTTTCACAAAAGTTTATCGGAAGAAATATAAAATTAATTATTTTTATTTTGGATTTCCTGAGCGATTTTTTGTACTTCATCTAATACTCGTAGCAAATTTAAACCCCAAAGTTTTGCAATTTCCTTTTCGGTATAACCTCTCTTTACTAATTCATAAGTAACATTAAAGGTTTCCGAAGCATCGTTCCAGCCGCTTATTCCACCACCACCATCAAAATCAGAGCTTATACCAACATGGTTGATGCCGATCAACTTTACCATATAGTCAATATGATCAACAAAATCAGACACGTTTACCGGAGGTGATTTTTTTACCGCTTCTGCAATTAAAGGATTGGCTTGTGTTTTAATTTCTTTAAGTCTGTTATTATAGATATTTATGTCGGTTTTACTCAATTCATTCCGTTCTTTCCAGTTTAAAATATCAAAACCGTTCTCTTTAGCTATTTTTTCTAAAACTACTTTTTTTGCATTTCTGTAGGCATTATTCTTTTCAATATTAACATATCCGGCAAAAGCAACTGTCTGCACAACACCACCATTTTCTTTTAAAAGTAAAAGCTGTTCATCATCTAGATCTCTACTGTGATTGCAAAGAGCTCTTGCTGAAGAATGTGAAGCGATTAACGGGGCTTTTGAATATTTGATCATGTCCATAAAAGATTCTTTTGAAGGATGAGACACATCTATCATCATTCCGAGTCTATTCATTTCTTTTACAGCCTTTATCCCAATTTCACTCAAGCCATTATGAAGCCAAACATTATCTTTTTCCCCGGTATTTGAATCACAATACTGACTGTGACCCTGATGGGACAGCGACATATATCTGGCGCCAAGATCATAAAACTTTTCGATATTTGAAAGGTCAGTTCCAATAGGATATGCATTTTCAACACCGATCATGACTACTTTCTTCCCTGATTTATTAATTCGTTTTACATCTGATGAATTTAAAGCCAACTCAATTTTATCAGGCGCATACACCTCTACCAATCGGTGAATAGCATCAAACTTAGCTATGGCCTCTTTGTAAACTTTATCATAATTTTTTTCATCCAGATCTCCTTGCCCTGTATATACAATTAACCATGCAACGTCCAGACCTCCTTTTATCATCTTAGGTATATTTACCTGAGAGGATAAGTTTTGAGTATAATTTCTGTTCTTTGTAAAATTATTTATATTGATATCGTCATGTGTATCAATTGTAATAACTTTTTCATGAATCTGTTTTGCTTTTTTGTAAAGTTTATCAGAAGAATTTTTCTCTTGCCCTATCAAATTATTTTGAAAAATAATTAAAAGGATTAATGACATTATAGTAAATTTCATAATTTTTTCCTGATTGTATTATTTTAATAAAATTGGGTTATTGATAATCAATTCAATTTTTTTGATAATTATTGTTATCTGATCCATTTGTTCTTCAATATTTCTAAAAAACATACTGATATCCCTGTCTTTCCAGCTCTCGGAAATTACCCTTGCACCCAGGCTAATTCTTAAAACAGCAGTTTCTTTATCAGATCTGTGTTTAACAGTTACTGCTTGACCGATATGACATTTTTGAGAAGCAATTCTGATAGTTTCAATTGGTGATCTATGAAAGTAGTTTGAAATATCATAATTTAACAGGAGGTAGAGCTTCTTGATCTCATCACTTTCTAAAACTCTATTATCTTTATGTATGAAGAAAGGAAATATAGTACGAATATTTCTGAGTCCGAATTCTTCACTATTATAAGTACTTATTTTTGTTTCTTTATCAAATAATGGCTCTAAAAAAGAAGCTTCTTTGATTGAGTCTTCAACAAAATTACAAAACATCTCAATACCAAGATTCCTATATAAAATTGGTGTTTTAAAGTACCGATTCATTTCGGCTATAGCAGCATTCCATCGCATATATGTACCATAATTAAAACCATCGGAAAGTTGTTTTGAACAAAACCAGCAAGTTGGCCAATCTGAGCGATTATAGTAATTGGTCAAACCTTTTGGTAAAATATTTTTAACAGATTTAATTGAATCACTAACACTTTTCGGTACAATTAATGCACCGGAATACGGAGGTCCGGTAAAATATTTACTACCTGTAATTGTTACAATATATCCTTTATTTAAATAACTGTTAATATCTTTTGGATCTAATCTAAGTTGTGCTCCATCTACAATTATTTGCATTGATAAATTGTTGCGTTTATCTAATTTATGCATCAGTTCTTCACTAGGTGATTGATAACCTAATTTTGATTGATCCATAATATGTAAAACTATATATTTTCCTAGATCTTTTGCTTTTGTAATTGCATTTAAAACCTCTTCATCGAGCTTGGATGTAGATTTCAATGATCCATTTTCATCTCTTAAAGGAACTTTTACCAATTCAACATCTCTAAACCCGTCAATTCTGTCTCCCTTTTTAACCGGATAATTTAATGCTGTTGTATTTTCAAAATGAAGTCCTTTTAAAGCAGCAGGCACACCACTTCCTGTTTCCTCTGATGCTACTAAAATATGTATTATATCCTTTTTAGAAATAACTTGAGTTAAGGCAGCAATTTGAAGAGAAGAATCAGTACCTGAAGGTGAAAAAATTATTTGACATTCTTTATTTATGTTTAAAGCTTTTCTCAGATTATTTTTTAACAATTCTGAAAATCCGCTAGTTGCTTCATTTAATCCTTTTGCAATATTTCTTTTAATTAAAATCGCTCTCACGATTTCCGTTTTGTCAAATGCAAAATTTGAAACACTTGTAGCTGTTGATGAGGCAAATGTATAGGCTTCAGGTCTAGGAAATGGTCTGCAACCATATTTATTCAATAATTTATCCTCATCGATATTTAATCGTAAATCACCGCCTGACATTAATAAATATTCTGTTGGTTTTGCAAGTTCTTCAATGATCGGTTTCCATGATTTTTTAATTTTTTTGTCCAAATTATTCAATCCATGAAAAAATTGAAGTTTTGTCATTAATTCAATATCATTTGTTAAAGAATCTACATTAATTGTTTCAATATTTTGAATAAATTCAGCAAGAAAATGATTACTGTCTTTTAGTTTAATCTTATCTTCTTTTGGTAATAGATTAAAAAATAAGTGGGTAACTTGAAGCGCGGCTATATCACATAAAATAGGGTGTGATTTTTTTTTACCTAATCCTCTATACCAAATTTGCCATTCAATTCCATATCTAAGATAAATTAAAGCTACAATAGGGTTGTTTAAGAAATTTGAACCTATCTTAATTGATTTACCGGGTATAATTTTAAAAAGATCTGGCTCATCATTAGATGTAATAATATTTATACTGTTTATCTTAGGGATTGTGCCAAAGCGAGTTAGTATCCTGATCAACTCATTTACATTTTCTTTTTTGAATAAACTTGTTCTGTTGTATTGATCTTCAATAGGTAAATTTTTTATCATCTTGAGAAGTAGTTATAAAAGGATTATAAAATACTTTTTACTTAAGTCGTAAAATTATAGTTTTTTTAGGAATAATAAAGAAATACGCTAATAATTTATGTAACTATTGGAATCTTTAGATCAAAACTAATTTGTAATATTTAGATATTTTCAGAATATTTTATATAGAAGATTAGATTATTAAAAAAAAATTGAAATATTCAATTTTTTAAAGATTGTATTTTTAGTATTTATTACGATTATTATATTGTTAAAAAAATGATTAAATATTGGAGGTATATAAAAAAATATAGCCTGTTTTTTTAAAATAAGAAAATAAAATAATAATTTTAGATATAAATATGTCAATTTTACATTTTGTATAGTTGTTATTATCTCTTGAACATTGTAATAACTGATCGTAAAATAAAGTGCTAATTTTTTGTTTATTGTTACTTTTGTTTCCTTTTGTTAAAAACTACAATAATTTTTATTAAATATAAAATAAATCATGAACAAAACATTATTTGATAAGGTATGGGATACACATGTTGTTAAGAGTATTGAAGATGGTCCAGATGTTCTGTTTATTGACCGACATCTAATTCATGAAGTTACTAGTCCTGTTGCTTTTTTAGGACTCAAAAAAAGAGGAATAAAAGTAATGTATCCAGAGAGAACTTTTGCTACGGCTGATCATAATACGCCAACAATTAATCAACATTTACCTGTAAATGATCCTTTGTCTGCTAATCAATTAAAAGCTTTGGAAAATAATTCTAAAGAACACAATATTATTCATTGGGGTCTGGGACATGAAAATAATGGTATTGTACATGTTGTTGGCCCGGAAAACGGAATAACATTACCAGGTGCAACAATTGTTTGTGGTGATTCACATACTTCAACTCATGGGGCTTTTGGTGCTATTGCTTTTGGTATTGGAACCTCAGAAGTGGAAATGGTTTTAGCATCGCAGTGTATTATGCAACCCAAACCTAAAAAAATGCGTATCAATATTGATGGCAGCCTGTCAAGTGGGATTACCCCTAAAGATGTTGCTTTATACATTATTTCAAAATTGACAACTTCAGGTGCTACAGGTTATTTTGTTGAGTATGCCGGAGATATTTTTGAAAAAATGAGTATAGAAGGAAGAATGACAGTTTGTAATTTAAGTATTGAAATGGGTGCTCGAGGAGGTATGATCGCACCAGATGAAAAAACTTTTGATTATATAAAAGGCAGAAAATTTACACCAAAAAATGATGATTGGGATAAAGCTATGAATTATTGGAAAACATTAAAAACTGATAATGATGCAGTTTTTGATAAAGAATTCAATTATGATGCAGCAGAAATCCAGCCGATGATAACTTACGGAACAAATCCGGGAATGGGGATAGGTATTTCTAATCAGATACCTCAGGCTGATGATATTCAAATGGGCAAGACAACTTATGAAAAATCATTGAATTATATGGGATTTAATGAAGGTGATTTAATGATTGGTAAAAAAATAGACTATGTTTTTCTAGGAAGTTGTACCAATGGTAGAATTGAAGATTTTAGAGCTTTTGCATCTATCGTAAAAGGTAAGAAAATAGCCGATGATGTTATAGTTTGGTTGGTGCCCGGTTCACATAAAGTAGAAGATCAGATAAAAGAAGAAGGTATTCTTGATGTTTTAACTGATGCAGGATTTAAATTACGTCAGCCCGGATGTTCAGCTTGTTTGGCTATGAATGATGATAAGATTCCTGCTGGAAAATATTCAGTAAGTACATCGAACCGTAATTTTGAAGGAAGGCAAGGTCCCGGTTCAAGAACTTTATTAGCTAGTCCTTTAGTGGCGGCTGCTGCAGCGATTACCGGTAAAGTTACAGATCCGAGAAATTTAATTTAACAAGAAACCATAAACTTCTTGCCCTTTAAGAGAAAATTCTGAAGGCAGTGGGGAAACAATAAATTTTAAAAATGGCATACGATAAATTTAATAAACTAATAAGTAGAGCATATCCACTACCGATAGAAAATGTAGATACGGATCAGATAATTCCTGCTCGATTTTTAAAAGCAACAGAAAGAAAAGGTTTTGGTGATAATCTTTTTAGAGATTGGCGCTACAATAATGATGGTTCTCAAAAACAAGATTTTGTTTTGAACGATCCTAAATATGGTGGAAAGATATTGGTAGGAGGAAAGAATTTTGGATCAGGATCTTCTCGTGAGCATGCGGCTTGGGCGGTTTACGATTTTGGTTTTAGATGTGTGATCTCCAGTTTTTTTGCTGATATCTTTAAAAATAATTGTTTAAACATTGGCGTATTACCAGTACAGGTAAGCGAAAAATTTTCACAAAAAATATTTGATGCTATTGAAAAAGATCCAAAAACTGAATTAGAAATTGATCTTACAAAACAAAGAGTAACTCTAATTGCAACAAGTGAATTTGAACTTTTTGAGATTAATAGTTATAAAAAAGATAATATGCTTAATGGATTTGACGATATAGATTATCTGCAAAATATTAATAACGATATTCAGGAATTTGCTGGATCAAGACCGTTTTAAAAACTTAAATTTTTATACTTTGGCTTTGGTTCAAATTTAATTTCAATTATTTTTTCAACTATGAAACGAAAAATCGAAATAATGGATACAACCCTCCGTGATGGTGAACAAACCAGCGGTGTATCTTTTTCAGCAAAAGAAAAATTAACCATTTCGCAACTTTTGTTAGATGAATTAAAAGTAGATCGAATTGAAATTGCTTCTACAAGAGTTTCTAAGGGTGAATTTGAAGCCGTTAAAATTGTAACTGATTGGGCAGTAAAATATGGTTATTTAAATAGGGTTGAGGTTTTATCATTTGTGGATAAAGGATTATCAATTGATTGGATGAACGAAACAGGAGCAAAAGTTCAAAATTTATTGACCAAAGGTTCATTAAATCACTTAAAACATCAGCTTAAAAAAACTCCTGAAGAACATTTTCAAGGAATTGAGGAAGTAATTGCATTAGCTCAAAAAAATGATATAGAAACTAATGTTTATTTAGAAGATTGGAGCAACGGAATAAGAAATTCATCCGAATATGTATTTCTATTTTTAGATTTTTTAAATACGCAACCCATAAAAAGAGTTTTATTACCTGATACTCTCGGGATTTTATCACCAAGTGAGACCTATAAATATATAGCTCAAATTCGTCAGAAATACCCTGAAATGCATATTGATTTCCATGCACATAATGATTACGATCTCGGTGTAGCCAATGCAATGGAAGCAATAAAAGCAGGAGCAAATGGCATACATTTAACGTTAAATGGTATGGGAGAAAGAGCTGGGAATGCTCCTTTGGCAAGCGTTGTAGCTATTATTAATGATTTTTTACCGGATATTGAAATAAATGTAAATGAAAAAGCACTGTATTCTGTAAGTAAATTGGTTGAAACATTTTCCGGATTTAGAATTCCGGTTAATAAACCTGTTTTAGGAGAAAATGTATTTACGCAAACAGCTGGAATTCATGCAGATGGGGATAAGAAGAATAATTTATACTTTAATGATCTCTTACCGGAAAGATTTGGTAGAAAACGGCAATATGCTCTTGGAAAAACTTCCGGAAAAGCAAATATTCAGAAAAATTTACAAGAATTAGGCTTGCATTTAAGTGATAATGATGTTGCTAAAGTAACTCAGCGAATTATAGAATTAGGTGATAAAAAGGAGGTTGTAACTCAAGATGATCTACCTTATATTATCAGCGATGTGTTACGTAGTAAAATGTATGAAGAAAATATCAAAGTAAACTCTTATGTCTTAACACATTCAAAAGGGTTGCGACCATCTACAACCATTTCTGTAACAATTGATGAAGAAATAATTGAAGAACATGCACAAGGAGACGGACAATACGATGCTTTTATAAATGCTTTAAGAAAAGTATATGATCAAAAGGGAATGGAATTACCAAAATTAACTGATTATATTGTAAGAATTCCACCAGGCTCAGCTTCGGATGCACTTTGTGAAACGGTTATTACCTGGAAAAAGGGAGATAAAATATTTAAAACTAGAGGTTTAGATTCTGATCAAACAGTATCAGCAATCGTTGCTACTCAAAAAATGTTGAATATTATATAGAATTGAAAATTAAAGATTAAAAAATTATTTATTAGTAAAGTTTAATAATAAATTTTATCAAATTAAGATTTGCTAACTTTTTAATTTAAACTTTAAACTTAAGAATATGAGATTAAACATAGCACTTTTAGCCGGTGACGGCATAGGTCCGGAAATAACTGAACAGGCTGTAAAAGTTTGTGATGCAATAGCAAAAAAGTTCAATCATAAAATAAGTTGGACACCTGCTCTAACCGGAGCAGCAGCAATCGATGCTGTTGGTGAACCATACCCTGATGAAACCCATGAGATTTGTATAAAAGCAGATGCAGTTTTATTTGGTGCGATTGGCCACCCCAGATTTGATAATGATCCCACTGCAAAAGTAAGACCTGAGCAGGGTTTACTAAAAATGCGGAAAAAATTAGGTTTATTTGCCAATATTCGCCCCACTTTTACATTCCCATCTTTAATAGATAATTCACCTTTAAAAAGAGAAAGAATTGAGGGTACAGATCTGGTTTTTTTACGTGAATTGACCGGAGGTATCTATTTTGGAGAAAAGGGAAGAAGAGAAAATGGCAATGTTGCTTACGATAATTGTGTCTATTCAAGAGAAGAAGTTACCCGTTTGGCAAAAAAAGGTTTTGAATTGGCGATGACAAGATCAAAAAAATTGTGTTGTGTTGATAAAGCAAATGTTTTAGAAACATCTCGTTTATGGCGAGAAACAGTACAGGCAATGGAAAAAGATTATCCTGAAGTAGAAGTAAGCTATGAATTTGTTGATGCTGTAGCCATGCGTTTGGTCCAATGGCCTAATAGTTACGATGTTTTGATCACTGAAAATTTATTTGGTGATATACTAACCGATGAGGCATCTGTAATTTCGGGATCTATGGG
>DAOUPQ010000050.1 GCA_030626085.1 Flavobacteriia bacterium | reverse complement strand
TCCTAGTTTGTCAGGCATGATCACATTATCTGCTCCGGCAATCTTTAATTTACTGTAGGAAGAATCATTTGAGGCTCTACTGATAATTTTGCAATTTTTATTTAACTGTCGGGCAGAGAGCACTACATATAAATTATTGGCATCGGAAGGTAATGTGGTAATTAAACTTTCAGCTTTATCGATACCTGCTCTTTTCAAAACTTCGTCATTCGTTGCATCTCCTTTAACCCACAATAATTTATTGTCGAGCATTATTTGATCTATCAATTCAGTATCACTTTCGACAACAACACATACTTTATCATATCTTTTTAACCTTTCAGTTGCCTGTTTTCCGTTTCTTCCATACCCACATACAATTATGTGATTGGAAATTTTGTCAATCTTGTTTTGCACTTTTTTATTTTTAAGTTCTTCAAAAAGTTTATTATTTGAAATATATTCGGTTAATACCGAAATTACATATCCATAAACACCAACACTCAATATAATTAAAATTATTGTAAAAATTTTTGAACTGGTATCTAAAGGTACTACTTCTTTAAATCCAACTGTAGAAATAGTTATTATGGTCATATAAAGAGCATTTACATAACTATATCCTGAAATTAATACATAACCCAATGTACCTATTAAAATTACACCAAAAAGAAGCAATAATGCTATATATACTTTAGATTTTATATTGAATGATTTCATCAGGTGCTTTCTTTTCTCTTTTGTTTAATTTTAATTCTTTAATAAATTACAAATCAAAAACTGAGTTTCTTTTTGTATATAGCATGTCTTTTAATCTCAATAAAAATGCCAGTGTTAGATAAATTCCAAATGATAATCCTACAGTAACAAAAGATATATATATAAAAAACAAACGAACATTAGTGGCTCTAATTCCCATCTTATCAGCAAATCTTGATGAAACATCAAAACCTCTTTTTTCAAAAAAGTATCGTATGGAATGAATAAATTTCATAATTGTATTGCAATTTATCAAATAAAGTTAAAAGTTTAAAGTCTGAAGAAGAAAGTTTTTCAAATATTATTTTTTTTAGATACTGAATTGAAATAACCAGAATAAAAAATACAGCATAGGTATCGTAATTATTACGTTTAACTATCGGATCAACTCACATTTTTGAGTTTATTTTTAAAAACTCTTCAAAATTGAGTTTTACTAATAAATATCATTTGTTTAAATTTGCATTTTTTCTAAATAATTTATGCCAAAACAACAAAATTATATTGAAGTTTTAGGGGCCAGAGTACACAATTTAAAAAATATTGATGTAAAAATACCCCGAGATCAATTGGTAGTTATTACCGGTATAAGCGGTAGCGGAAAATCTTCGTTAGCATTTGATACTATTTACGCTGAAGGCCAACGTAGATATATTGAAACTTTTTCAGCTTATGCCCGTCAGTTTCTAGGTGGTTTAGAAAGACCTGATGTTGATAAAATTGAAGGTTTATCTCCTGTAATTGCTATTGAACAAAAAACTACTAGTAAAAGTCCGCGTTCAACCGTAGGTACTATCACTGAAATTTATGACTTTCTTCGTTTGTTATTTGCCAGAGCCGGTGAAGCCTTTTCCTATAATACAGGTGATAAAATGGTTAGTTATAATGATGAACACATTGAAGAACTGATCTTAAATGATTACCAAGATCAAAAAATAATGATTTTGGCACCAGTTATTAAATCCAGAAAAGGTCATTATAGAGAATTGTTCGCTAACATTGCCAAACAAGGTTTTATTCGTGTTCGCATTGACGGAGAGATAAAAGAGATCGAAAGAGGAATGCAATTAGACCGTTATAAAACACATGATATTGAGATTGTAATTGACCGACTATTAATTGATGAAAAAATTGGCAAACGATTAAATGAAACAATAAAAACTGCAATGTATCACGGTGATGATACACTTGTGGTTATTAATTTTGATAATGAAGATCTTCGATATTTTAGTCGAAATTTAATGTGTCCTACTACCGGGATCTCATATCAAAAACCCGAACCTAATACCTTTTCGTTTAATTCTCCGAAAGGAGCTTGTAAACATTGCAATGGTATTGGAAAAGTTTATGAAATAAACCTTAACAAAATAATTCCAAATAAGAAAATCTCAATTAATAATGGTGGAATTGCACCCATTGGTGAACAAAAAAGCTCGTGGATCTTTAAACAATTAAATCTAATTGCTGAAAAATATCATTTTTCTCTTTCAGATTCCATTGATAAAATTCCAGCAAAAGCACTTGAAATAATACTCTACGGTGGTAAAGAAAAGTTTGATATCACTTCAAAGGAATTGGGTATTACAAGAAATTATGAGATTGATTTTGAAGGAATCACAAACTTTATTCAAAATCAATATAATAACAGTAACTCAAGTTCATTGAAGCGTTGGGCAAAAGCTTATATGGAAGAAAATAATTGTTCTGTTTGTAAAGGTAAACGATTAAAAAAAGAATCTTTAAATTTTAAAATTAACAATAAATCAATATCTGATCTAACTGAACTTGACATTATACATTTAGCCGATTGGTTTAAGAAATTACCCGGTAAACTTTCAAAAAAACAAAAGATCATTGCTGCAGAAATTTTAAAAGAAATTCAAACTCGAATTCAATTTTTACTTGATGTTGGTTTAGATTATTTAACATTAAACAGAAGTTCAAAAACTTTGTCGGGTGGAGAAGCACAGCGCATACGATTGGCTACTCAAATTGGCTCTCAACTTGTAGGCGTTTTATATATATTAGATGAACCAAGTATAGGTTTACATCAAAGCGACAATCAAAAATTAATTAAATCTTTACAAAGATTACGCGATATTGGTAACTCTATTTTGGTTGTTGAACACGATAAAGAAATGATCGTGTCATCTGATTATGTTATTGATATCGGTCCGGAAGCCGGGCGGCATGGAGGTGAGATCATTAGTTGCGGAACTCCAAAAAATCTACTTAAAAGTAATACCTTAACAGCTGCATATTTAAATGGTACAAAATATTTTGAAATTCCTAAACAAAGACGAAAAGGAAATAATAAAAAGATCGTATTAACAGGAGCTACAGGAAATAATTTAAAAAATGTTACACTTGAAATTCCGCTGGGCAAAATGATCTGTGTAACAGGAGTTTCAGGCAGTGGAAAATCAACTTTAATCAATGAAACACTATACCCGATTTTGAATCAGCATATTTATAATGCCGTAAAAACACCCCTACCCTATAAATCAATTAAAGGTATAGATAATATCGATAAAATTATTGATATCGATCAAAGTCCTATAGGCAGAACACCTCGCTCAAACCCAGCAACTTATACGGGTGTTTTTAGTGAAATTCGAAATTTGTTTGCAAAAACTCCAGAAGCTCAAATTAGAGGTTATAAACCCGGAAGATTTTCTTTTAATGTTAAAGATGGACGATGTGAAACCTGTAAAGGTGGCGGAGTAAGAGTGATAGAAATGAATTTTTTACCTGATGTTGAAGTAGAATGTGAAACCTGTCAAGGCAAGCGTTTTACTCGAGAAACTTTAGAGATACGGTATAAGGGAAAATCCATTTCTGATATTTTAAACATGACCATAAACGAAGCTGTCCATTTTTTTGAACTTATTCCTAAAATTTACAGAAAATTAAAAACAATACAGGATGTAGGTTTAGGTTATATTTCACTGGGTCAACAATCAACTACTCTATCAGGCGGCGAGGCTCAACGCATAAAACTCGCAACCGAATTATCAAAAAAAGACACAGGTAACACCTTGTATATTTTAGACGAACCTACAACCGGATTACACTTTGAAGATATCAATATTTTGATGAAGGTATTGAATAGATTAACTGATAAAGGCAATACAGTAATCATCATTGAACACAATTTAGATGTTATTAAATTATCTGATTTTATTATTGATATTGGACCAAATGGTGGTGTAAAAGGCGGTGAAATACTTTTTGAGGGTACACCCGAAGAAATTATTAATGTTAAAAAAAGCTATACAGGTCAATTTCTTAAAAAAGAGTTACTTTAGCAGGTTTATTAGTTTTATAGGATTAAATATTATAATTATGACACCATTAGAAGATAAAAGGATTGCTGAAAAGCTCAAGCAAAAAACATGGAACGAAATTAAAACCAACGATTCATGGGCGATTTTTAAAATTATGAGTGAATTTGTTGATGGGTATGAAAAACTAAGTCGGATAGGACCCTGCGTGAGTGTTTATGGTTCTGCCAGAACAAAACCCGGAGATAAGTATTATGAAATGGCCGAAAATATTGCCTTTAAATTAACTCAAAACGGTTATGGTGTTATTACCGGAGGAGGCCCTGGCATAATGGAGGCAGGCAATAAAGGTGCTAAACGTGGTGGTGGTATTTCAGTGGGATTAAATATTGATCTACCCTTTGAGCAAAAAGACAATCCTTATATTGATAGTGATAAAAATTTAGATTTTGATTACTTTTTTGTTCGTAAAGTAATGTTTGTAAAATATGCGCAAGGATTTGTTGCCATGCCTGGAGGATTTGGGACTTTAGATGAATTATTTGAAGCTATTACGCTAATTCAAACAAAGAAAATTGGAAAATTTCCACTTATTTTAGTGGGAAGTGAGTTTTGGAACGGTATTTTAGATTGGTTAAAAAAAACTGTCCTTCAGGAATTCAGTAATATTAGCGTACAAGATCTTGATCTATTTACCATTGTTGATGATGCTGATGAAGTGATTGAAATAATTGATATTTTTTATAAAAAACATCACTTAAAACCGAATTTTTAATCGCATAATCAATCATTATAAAAATTGCGCAAAGTTTATTTCATACTGTTTCTGTTTTTTAGCCACCATTTAAGTTTATTGGCGCAAACTAATGAGATTACTATTAAGGCAAAGTTAGACCCTAAATTACAATCTATTGAAATACAGCAAAATATCACATATTATAATAACTCTTCTGACATATTAGATACTATTTATTTACACAATTGGGCCAATGCTTATAAAGATAGAAGAACACTTTTATCAAAGAGATTGATCGACAATTATGACAAAAGTTTATACTTTGCAAAAATTCAAAAAAGGGGGTATTCCAAAATTAAAGATATTGAAATTGATCAACAAAATACCAATTGGCATGAACTTTCTGAGGCCAATGATATTGTAAAGGTTGTACTTCCAAATTCACTATTGCCAAAACAAAATATTACCCTAAATATTCAATACACCGTTAAAATTCCTATTGATAATTTTACTCTATATGGTTTTGATGAAAACAATTATAATCTACGATATTGGTATATAACACCCGCTGTATATGATGGTAAATGGCATGTGATGAGTAATCTCGATATGGATGATCTATATATCGATCCCACAAATTATAAAATAGATTTTGAAGTTCCCAGGGGGTTTTCGCTTTATTCTGATCTAAACATTGAAATGCAAATTAAGGATAGTCAAGTTCTTTATAATTTACATGGAAATAACAGAACTGATATTGAATTAAGTATAAAATTATTGAGCAGTTTTGATAATTATCTTACTGATTCAATTGAGGTTATATCAAATTTAAAAAGTAAAAATCTAACCATTCCTTTAAAAACAAATATTTTAAGCAGACAACTGGATTTTATTTCCAATTTTCTAGGAGAATACCCTCATAAAAAATTATTAGTAAATGATATTACTTATAAAAAAAATCCTGTATATGGACTTAACCAATTACCCAAATCTTTAACACCTTTTAGTGATACCTTTGAATGGGATATTAAAATGTTTAAAGCTTTGACTAAAAAATATATTGACAATACAATTTTGGTCAATAAAAGAGACGATTACTGGCTTGCTGATGGCATACAGATATATATGATGATCGAATATGTTTCAAAATACTATCCTGAAATTAAAGCAACCGGCAATATATCAAAAATATGGGGGTACCGAAATTACAGTTTGGCAAAATTAGATTTTAACGGAAAATATCCTTTTGTTTATCAATTTGCTGCTAGAAAGAATTTAGACCAATCATTGATAACAAGAGCTGATTCACTATCTAATTTTAATCGAAAAATTGTAAATAAATACAAAGCTGGAATAGGTTTACGCTATTTAGATGCCATTTTAAATGACTCGATCGTTGCAAAAGGTTTGCAACAATTTTATAAAGAAAATATATTACAGTTAAGTAAAAGTGACGATTTTAAAGAGATTATTACCCATAAAACAGATAAAAATTTGGATGCCTTTTTTGTCGATTATATTCAAACCAAAAAAAAGATCGATTATACTATAAGAAGTGTTGAAAAAAAGGAAGATTCTCTTATAGTAAAAATTGTAAATAAAAGTAATATGACAGCTCCCGTTGCTCTTTACGGTGTGAATAAAAAAGAAATTTTATACAAACAATGGGTAAAAAATATTGATTCTTCTAAAATCGTTACAATTCCCAGAAATGGTTTTGACAGAATATCACTAAATTACGAATACCTATATCCTGAGGTTAACTTACGGGACAATTGGGAAAAAATTGATAAAAAATTATTAAACAGACCTTTAAAATTTACTTTTTTTAAAGATATTGAAGACCCATATTACAATCAAATTTTTTATAATATATATTCCGAGTATAATTATTATGACGGACTGATACTAGGACCCCAGTTGTACAATCAGGCAATGTTTAAAAAGAAATGGTTGTTTGGTATAACACCCGCCTATGCTTTTAAAAGTCATAGCCTGATTGGTTCTTTATATTTATCATACCAATACTTACCTGAAAACTCAATCGTTTACAGATATAGTACCGGTATCTCAGGAAGTCAATCTCATTATGATAAAGATTTATTCTACAGAAAGTTAAACCCCTATTTCTTAGTGCAGTTTAACCGAAAATCTTTGAGAGACGTAGGTGGTAGTTCATTAATGGTTAAATATAATATTGTTGACAAAGAAATACCACAAGGAGGAATTGAAGATGAAAGTGACAGCTATAATATTTTAGATATACGTTATGGTTATTCTCAGCCTAATATTATTAATGATATAAGATATTTTGTAGATCTTCAATACAATGTAAATTTTAGTAAAATTTCATTAGATTTTAGATATCGTAAACTTACAGATAAGAACAGACAATTTGACTTTAGATTATTTTTTGGTACTTTTTTATTTAATAATACAACAACCGATTTTTTTAGCTTTGCTTTAGACAGACCCAGTGATTATTTATTTGAAAAAAGCTATATGGGAAGATCGGAAGATTCAGGTTTTTTTAGTCAGGAAATCATCATTTCAGATGGCGGGTTTAAATCGATCTTTGAAAATAAATACTCTAATCAATGGCTTGCGAGTACAAATATCAGTATGAGTGTCTGGCGATGGATAGAGATCTATGCAGATGCAGGATTTGTTAAAAATAAAGGTGATAATCCATTTTTTAGATATGATAGTGGTGTTAGATTTAATTTTATTCATAATTTCTTAGAATTATACTTTCCACTACAATCTAGTTTAGGTTTTGAACCTGCACAACCGGAATATGCATCAAAGATCAGATTTGTGCTTACCGCAGATCCCACTAGAATTTATAGTTTTATTAGGAGAGGATTTTACTAAAAATCTCTTTTCTAATGTTAAAATATAAATAATTTACCTAGTGTTATCATTTGTATTAAAACCCATACCTTAAATGTGAAATAAATACTTATACAATTGTTAATCAAGTATTTATTAATAAATATTCCACTAAACACTACCCTTCTAATTCTCACTTTTATTTTGTATATTTGCGAAAGTAAAAAGGCACAAAAAATATGACAATAACATCAAATGGTTCTCCTCAAAAATTATCTTTTGAAGATTTTAAAACTGAAGTTCTAAATGATTACAAAACAGCTATAATCAGTAGAGAATGTAGCTTATTAGGCAGAAGAGAAGTACTTACCGGCAAAGCTAAATTTGGTATTTTTGGTGGAGGTAAGGAAGTTCCACAACTTGCTATGGCGAAAGTCTTTAAAAATGGAGATTGGCGTTCAGGTTACTACCGAGACCAAACATTTATGATGAGTATTGGAGCTTTGACCCCACAACAACTATTTGCCAATCTTTATGGAGACACTAATATCAAAAATGCTCCTGAATCTGGTGGCCGCCAAATGAACAATCATTTTGCCACACATTCTTTAAATGAAGACGGCACCTGGAAAAATCTGGTTGAACAAAAAAATTCGAGTTCTGATATTTCGAGTACTTCAGGGCAAATGCCACGTTTATTAGGTTTAGCACAAGCTTCAAAAATTTTCCGTAATGTTAAAGGATTAGAAGATTTTACAAAATTTTCAATTAAAGGCAATGAAGTAGCATGGGGTACAATAGGAAATGCCAGTACTAGTGAAGGACCTTTTTGGGAAACTATCAATGCAGCTGGAGTTCTTCAAGTTCCTATGATTATTAGTATTTGGGATGATGAATATGGCATATCAGTCCCTGCAAAATATCACACAACAAAAGAAAATATATCTGAAGTTCTAAAAGGATTTCAGAGAGAAGATGGTAAAAATGGGTATGAAATTTTTACTGTAAAAGGTTATGATTACCCTGCTTTAATTGAAGTTTACAAAAAAGCTGATAAAATTGCACGTGAAGAACATATTCCTGTAATTATTCATGTTACCGATCTTATGCAACCCTTAGGCCATTCTACATCAGGCTCACAAGAACGATACAAAAGTAAAGAGCGTTTGTCTTATGAAAAAAGTATTGATTGTAATTCTAAAATGCGCGAATGGATATTAAAATATGAGATTGAGGATACTGATGGTAAAATTTATCGTTTTGTAAAAAATGAAACCGAAATTGAAACCATTGAAAAGGAAGCGAAAAAAGAAGCCCGACTGGCAAAAAAAAATGCCTGGGACGGATTTAAAAATCCGCTCCAAAAAGAAGCTGATGAGTTAATAGCAATTTTAAAAGAAGTTGCAAATAAATCTAAAAATGCTCCCTTCATTAAAAAACTAATTGAAGAATTTTCTTCTGATGATGAAGTACAGATTAGAACTAATTTGGTTTACGCCCGAAAAGTTTTACGCTATTTAATCGGTGAAAATTTTCCATCAAAAATTGATTTACAAAATTGGATTAAAAAATATAAAAGTTTCTATCAAAAAAAATATAGTTCACATTTGTATAGTGAGTCTGATTTATCTGCAATTAAAATTAAAGAAGTAAAACCTACTTATGATAAGGACATTAAAGAAGTAGATGCCAGGACAATTTTACGTGACAATTTTAATAAAATATTTACAAATCATCCTGAAACTTTGATTTTTGGTGAAGATACCGGGTATATAGGAGGTGTAAATCAGGGACTGGAAGACCTTCAGAAAAAATTTGGTGAAATGCGTGTAAGCGATACCGGTATTCGTGAAATGACAATTATAGGTCAGGGTATTGGCATGGCAATGCGTGGTTTACGTCCTATTGCCGAAATTCAATATTTAGATTATGTTTTATATGCACTTCCTGCTTTAAGTGATGATCTTGCTTCATTACATTATAGAAGTTCCGGTCGCCAAAAAGCTCCGTTAATTATCAGAACACGAGGTCATAGATTAGAGGGTATTTGGCATTCAGGTTCACCAATGAGTGGTTTAAACAATTTTTTAAAGGGAATTTGTATATTAGTCCCTCGTAATATGACAAAAGCTGCCGGGTTTTTTAATACTATGCTTGAAAGTGACGATCCTGCCTTAATCATTGAAAACCTGAATGGCTACCGTCTTAAAGAAAAACAACCCAATAATTTTGGAGCTTTCAGAACACCGGTCGGGATAGTTGAAACTATTATGGAGGGAACAGATATTACACTTGTATCCTATGGTTCTACATTAAAATTAGTAATTGAAGCCGCGGAACAATTAGCTCAGTTTAGCATTAGTTGTGAAGTGATCGATATTCAAAGTTTAATGCCTTTTGATCTGTCTCATGATATTGTAAAAAGTGTTGAAAAAACGAATCGTTTGATGGTAATCGATGAAGATGTACCGGGAGGAGCATCAGCTTATATATTAAATGAAGTGTTGACGATTCAAAATGCATATCAATATTTAGATAGTAAGCCCGTTACTTTATGCTCAGAAGAACATAGACCAGCTTACGGAACTGATGGAGATTATTTCTCTAACCGAAATACTGAGGATATTTTTGAAGCAATATATAACATGATGCATGAGGCTAATCCTCAAAAATATAAAACTTTGGTTTAATTATATTTATTATTTTTTTGAGGATTTAATAATTATTAAACCTAAAAACCATATATTATTTTCAATAATATATAAATATTATGATTTTAATCATTTTTTAATAAAAAAATAGTTTTTAATTTCGCTGAGCGAAAAACCCATATATTAATCTAAAAATACCATTCTATGCCAAAAGTAAGAGGTGCTGTTGTAATAGATATCGAAGCTTGTAAAGGTTGTGATTTATGTGTTGTTGCCTGTCCTTTTGATGTATTAAAACTCGATACACAGGTAAATACAAAAGGTTATAATCCAGCTATTCCTTTCAACCACGATGCCTGTACCGGTTGTAAAATTTGTGCTTTGGTTTGTCCTGATATGTGTATTACTGTGTATCAATACAAACCTGAAAAGGTATAATAAACATTCTTTAAAAAAGTCTTATTCATATGGAAGAAGTAAAATTAATGAAAGGTAATGAAGCAATGGCAGAAGCAGCTATAAGAGCTGGTGTTGACGCCTATTTTGGTTACCCAATAACACCACAATCTGAAGTTATTGAATATTTGATGCATGAAGAACCCTATAAAAGAACAGGTATGGTTGTTCTACAAGCCGAAAGTGAATTAGCCGCAATTAATATGGTATATGGAGCTGCAGCATGTGGAAAAAAAGCAATGACTTCATCATCCAGCCCTGGAATCAGCCTGAAATTAGAAGGAATTTCATATATGGCAGGAGCTGAGTTACCTTGTTTAATTGCAAATGTTATGCGTGGCGGACCAGGATTAGGCACTATTCAACCAGGACAATCAGACTATTTTCAAGCTGTAAAAGGAGGTGGTCATGGCGATTATAATTTAATAGTTT
>DAOUPQ010000017.1 GCA_030626085.1 Flavobacteriia bacterium | reverse complement strand
TTATCTCTGGTGCAACACCGCAAGGTGATCGTCATGAATTTAACGAATTAAAACCAAAAGTAGAAGAAATTGTTAAAATCCAAAATAAATACTTGACCAGTATTTTATCTGAAGCAAAAAAATTGATCAGCGAAGGCAATACAAAAGAAGGAAGTTTTTTATTGTATCGCGTTTTTCGTGGTTTACCAAAAAACAAAGCTTTAATAAAATATTTAAGTCAGGAAGGCATCAAACAAAAACTGCAAAAAACCGAAAATTTCTACATGCAGGATAACAATCGTGAAATGCCCAAAATTGATGAAGCATTATATTTTGTTATTGATGAAAAAAATAATTCAATCGAATTAACCGATAAAGGTATCGCACATCTTTCAGGTGATAATCAAGAAGAACAATTCTTTGTTTTACCGGATATTGGAATGGAAATTGCTAAAATTGATAAACAAGATATTTCTGTAGAAGAAAAATCTGCATCAAAAGAAGAACTATACAGAGATTTTAGCATCAAAAGTGAGCGTATTCATACATTAAACCAATTGTTAAAAGCCTATACGTTATTTGAAAAAAATGTAGAGTATGTAATCATCGAAGAGCAGGTTAAGATTGTTGATGAACAAACCGGTCGTATTATGGATGGCAGGAGATATTCTGATGGATTACATCAAGCAATTGAAGCAAAAGAAAATGTTAAAATTGAAGCTGCAACCCAAACATACGCAACAATAACACTGCAAAATTATTTTAGAATGTACCGCAAACTTTCGGGAATGACAGGTACAGCAATTACTGAAGCTGGTGAATTTTGGGAAATCTACAAATTAGATGTTGTTGAAACACCAACAAATGTGCCTTTGATCAGAGATGACCGTGAAGATTTAATCTACAAAACAAAACGTGAAAAATACAATTCTGTTATTGATGAAATTGTAAGTTTGGTTGAACAAAAAAGGCCTGTATTGGTTGGTACAACTTCTGTTGAAATTTCAGAATTATTATCACGAATGCTATCCATCAGAAAAATTGAACACAATGTTTTAAACGCCAAACTTCATAAAAAAGAATCTGAAATTGTTGCAACTGCCGGTGAACCGGGAATTGTAACTATTGCCACTAACATGGCGGGGCGTGGTACTGACATTAAATTAACCGAAGAAGTTAAAAAAGCAGGTGGTCTAGCCATAGTTGGTACAGAACGTCATGACTCAAGGAGGGTTGACCGTCAGTTACGTGGTAGAGCTGGACGTCAAGGTGATCCCGGATCTACACAATTTTATGTATCACTTGAAGATAATTTAATGCGATTGTTTGGATCGGAAAGAATTGCAAAAATGATGGATAAAATGGGATTAAAAGAAGGTGAAGTTATCCAACATTCTATGATATCAAAATCTATTGAACGTGCTCAGAAAAAAGTAGAAGAAAACAACTACGGAATTCGTAAACGTTTACTCGAGTACGATGATATTATGAATGCACAGCGCGAGGTTGTCTATAAACGTCGTCGTCATGCGCTTTACGGTGAAAGGTTACAAGTTGATATCGTAAATATGATATATGAAACATGTGAAAATATCGTTTCTAAAAATAAAGCTACCAATGATTATTCAAATTTTGAATTCGAACTGATAAGATTCTCTTCAACAACCTCTCCTTTTACAAAAGAAGAATTTGAAGAAAAAGATCAAAATGATTTAACCGATGAATTATACAAAGTAGTTTATAAACATTATAAAGAAAAAATTGAAAAAAATGCATTAGCTGCATTTCCTGTAATTAAAGATGTTTATGAAAAACAAGGTAATCAGTATGAACGAATTATGGTTCCTTTTACTGATGGTATTAAAACCTTGCAGGTTGTTACCAATTTAAAAGATGCCTACGACAGTAACGGTAAACAATTGATGACCGATTTTGAAAAGAATATCACTTTAGCAATAATTGATGATGCATGGAAAAATCATCTTCGTCAAATGGATGATCTAAAACAATCTGTTCAAAATGCTACATACGAACAAAAAGATCCCTTATTGATCTATAAATTTGAAGCTTTTGAATTATTCAATAAAATGCTGATTCAGGTAAACAAAGATGTTCTATCATTCTTATTCAAAGGTGAATTACCAAGTCAAAGTCCGCAACAAGTTTCTCAGGCCAGGACGCAAAAACGAGAAAAAGTTCAGTTGACAAAAGCTGAATTTAATAATCCTTCTGAAGGAACACAAACCAACGAAACACAACAACCTCAAATTACAGAGACAATTGTAAGAGAGCAACGTAAAATTGGTAGAAATGAACGTGTTACTATTAAAAGTGTAATGTCTGGTGAAAGTAAAATTGTAAAATACAAACAGGCTATTCCTTTAATTCAAAAAGGTGAATGGGTACTAACTGAAGACGACTAATTTTTTAACAACTAGAATTTAATAAGATCCAACGTTTTTTGACGTTGGATTTTTTTTGTTGATGTATCAATAAATCTGTCTATAAAAAATATTTCCTTTGGTATTTCGTATTTAGACAATACTTCTTTTATCTTTTTATAATTTACATTTCTCCCCTTACCTTCAACAATTAATATAATTTTTTCACCAAATTTTTCATCCGGCAAAGAGCTTATAAAAAAACGATTTGATATAATATTTAAGAGTTTTTTTTCTAATTTTTCAGGAATTATTTTGATTCCACCTGAATTTATAATATTGTCAAACCTGCCTATCCAATTAAAATTATTACTTGAAATAATATCTACTAAATCATTGGTTATTATTATATTATATGATATATTTGGAGCATTAATTATCAAGCAGTTTCTCTTATCTTTTGTTATTGAGATCCCCGGCAAAGTTTTATAAGAATTTTTATAACCACATTTAAAAAAAGCAGATCTATTTAAAGGTTTTACAGCTATATGTGTAATGGTTTCAGTCATCCCATAAGTAGCATAAATTTCTGTAGAAATATCTTTGATCTTATCCATTAGCTCATCAGATACAGCTCCTCCTCCAACAATTACCTTTTTAATCAAATAGATTTCATTTAATGAATCATGCAATTGTAAAGGTATCATGGCTGTAAAATCATATTTTCTCTTTGTATTTTTTAAAGGATTTGAAGTTGCCTCTACTATATCCAAATTCCATCCCAAAACCATTGCCCTGACTAACATCATTTTACCGGCAATATATTTTAAAGGCATACACAATAAAGCGGTGGTTTTATCAGAAAGATCAAAGAATGTTCCAGTCGCCAAAGCCGAATTGATCATATATTCTTTTTTAAGCTCAATTTGTTTCGAATTTCCGGTAGAACCGGAAGTTTGAAGCTTGATAAATTCAGAATTATCAAACCATTCTATTAAAAATAGATGAACTTCCGGCAGATTCAACTTTGCATAATCTAAAAGATCATCTTTATTTAAAAAGAATTTACCATTTAATTTAAAACATTTATTTAATCTATTATATTTCAATTTCTTCTTATTCTAATACTTTAGAAATAATTAAAAAATCCTTTTATAACTTTTATAAAATATAAGCTACAACTCTTAATGTTAACCTCTTTAAATATTTTACACCAATACAAATATAGTGAATATCAATTTTTAAGGAAATATTATATGCCTAAGTTATTTAAAAACAAATATAGAATCGATTCAATTAGAGCCCAATGGTGGGATTATAGTAATAATGCCAACTATTTTATAACTATTGTTCTTAAAAATCGTATTCATCATTTTGGAGAAATCTTTAAAAATTCTAAACTAGAATTAAATGAAATGAAACTATCAGAAATTGGAGAAAAAGCCTATGAATTCTGGTACGAAATCCCTCAACATTTTCCTTTTGTAAAATTAGATGCGTTTATCGTTATGCCAGATCATATACATGGCATCGTGATAATTGATAAACCCTCTACTCATCAAAAGCATTATGCAGATCTTTCAAAGAATCCCACTACTGATCATAAAATAAACAGGAAAATGGCAGCAATATCACCAAAACCAGGATCATTGTCTGTGATCATTGGTTCTTATAAATCTGTTATAACAAAGAATGCACGAAAAATAAATCCGAATTTTCAATGGTTGCCACGTTTTCATGATTACATTATCCGTAATGAAAATGAATTTTTTAGAATTAAAAAATATATTGATAATAATATTGATAACTGGAAAAGCTAAAAAGCCGAGGCATGCCTCGGCTCAATCTTTATCATCTCAAACAAAAGTATCTTTAATTAAAAATCAAAGTTTTGTGAAACAAAACTTACCTCGTTTCAAACATGGCAGGAAATGCATCTTCTTTTGATCTGCCCAATATATTTAACCTAAAAGTAGATCTTAAAAATCCAAACCCATAGCCAAAAAACTGAACAATAGTTGCAATTACACCGTAAAACCCTGTTATCAAGCTTTTATTCTTTATACTGGCATCAATAAAGATCAAAAACAGGTAAATAACTATAAAAATTAAAAAAATATTATTTCCAAAAATTGATAATACTAGTGATAAAATAGTAAAAATCACAAAGAAAATTGGAAACCAATAAGTAATTTTTGCTGATCCGGGATACATTTTATTTAGTATTGGCCTTGCAGCTCCAAAATTAAAAGTCTGCTTATAAAACTGCTTAAAAGAGGTTCTTCTCTTGTGATATACATATGCTTTTGGAATAAATTGCGTACTCAAATAATTATTCCATAATCTGAAGGTCAGATCAATATCTTCACCAAAGTTCTGTTTGGCAAAACCACGGGTTATTTGAAATGCTTTTTTTGATAAACCCAGATTAAAACTTCGTAATTGAAATTTTTTATTTTTTGTTTCACTACCTCTCAAACCTCCTGTTGTTAAAAAAGAAGTCATTGCATAATTAACAGCCTTTTGAATTTGAGTAAAAGATTCGTGAGCAGCATCAGGACCACCATAAGCATCGGTAAAATTATTTTTTAAAGACCTAAAAACTTCGGTTAAATAATTTTTTGGCAATAAAACATCAGAATCTAAAATAATAAAATAGTTTCCATTTGCTTGTTGCATTCCGTAATTACGACTTTCACCCGGTCCGGAATTTTCTTTATAGAAATATTTTATATCAAAAGTATCTTTATATTTATCAACGATTATATCAGACTTATCTGACGAGCCATCATCAATAACAATCACTTCAAATAAATTAGTGTAAATCTGTCTGTTCAAGCTTTCTAACAGCTCATCAATTTCTTGAGGTCTATTATAAACCGGAATTATTATGGAAAAATTTAATTTCAAAAAAATCTTTTTTATAACCCCAAAGTTAAGTTATTATCAATGAAATAAATTTATAAAAAATAATCTAACTAATTTTAGGCTCTTTCAATTTATACAATTCCAAGTCTTCCAAATCAAAATTATTGATATAATCATATTTTTCCTGATTTTCTGAACTTACTAAATTGATAAATAATTTTGCAGACCTCCTAAATCTTTCATCTCTTTGACTATTGATGATTAACAAATAACCCATAATGATATTTCCGGCCATTTCTACTAATCTTCTCGAATGAAAATCTAAATAATCAGTATTATCAATTGATTCAACCTTCTTATATATTTTTTCATAAAGAACAGTCATTGCCTGAAGCTTATTCTTCAAAATATCATTCTCCTCTAATACTTCGCAATCATATTGCTTTATTTGATCTAAAAATATTCCTATAGTAACCCCTTTTATTGCAGCAACCGCCTGTAATTGAGTAGTTCCTTCATAAATTGAAGTTATTCTGGCATCACGGTAAATACGTTCAATAGGGAAATCTTTCATAAACCCTGTACCTCCATGAATTTGTAATGAATCATAGGCAATTGTATTACTCGCTTCACTGGCAACCAATTTAATGAGTGGTGTAAAAACACCGGCTAACCTTAAATACTTCTTCATCTCCATTCTCTCTTCTTTTGCAAGAGATCTTTCTCGTTTAACCTCTTCATAAACCTTAGAAATATCAACAAATCCTGTAGTTTCGTATAGTAAGGAACGTAAAGCATCTAACCTAATTTTCATATTGGTTAACATCTCATAAACAGCAGGAAAATTGATGATTTCCTTACCAAATTGTGCTCTTTCTTCAGCATATTTTAATGCCTCTCTATAAGCTGCATCAGCAATTCCAACTGATTGAGCTCCAACTCCCAAACGTGCTGAATTCATTAGAGCCATTACATATTTTATCAGTCCAAAACGCTCATTACCAACTAATTCAGCAGGAGCATCTTTAAATACCAATTCACATGTTGGTGAACCTTTTATACCTAATTTTTTTTCTAAATGTCGAACTTCTACAGCACGATACTTTCTATCGTAAATATACATTGATAAACCTCTGGCATCTGCTGTATTCTCTTCTGATCTTGCCAAAACCAAAGCGATATCAGCATCACCATTGGTAATAAATCTTTTAACACCATTCAATTTCCAAACATTTTCTTTTTCATCAAAGGTAGCTGTCAATTTTACCGCTTGCAGGTCAGATCCTGCATCGGGTTCTGTCAATACCATTGCTGCAGTAATCCCATCGCGATTAAACCTTGGTAAATATTTATCTTTTTGTTCTTCTGAACCAAATTCATGTATTGTTTCTGCACAGTCTTGTAAACCCCAAATATTGGCAAAACCGGCATCAGCTCTGGCAATCATTTCACCGGCAATTACATAAGGTAATAATGGGAAATTCAATCCTCCATATTTTCTTGGTAAAGACATTCCAATCAAACCTGCTTTGTGCAATGCGTTATAGTTATCTGATGTTCCTTTGGCGTAAATTACTTCATTATTTTCAATTTTTGGGCCCTCAATATCAACAGATTCTGCATTTGCAGAAATAGTTTTGGCACAAATATCTCCAACAATATTTAGCACTTTTTCATAACTATCAATTGCATCTTCGTGATTTATTGGAGCATAATCATAGCTTTCTGATTCAACAAAATTTCTTTCTTTTAGTTTTATGATCTTCTCTACGATGGGGTTTTCTAAATGAAATTTAAAATCCGGAGTATCTTTAAAAAAATTATCCATTCTACGCTTTTTAATTTATATAATATTCAGAGAATTGCAATAATCTACAAAATCTCAAATTAATCAATAATTATTATTTTGCATTTTTCTTATAATATTTAATCATTTTTGGTATCACATCGCTTACGTCACCCTCAATTACATAATCAGCAATTTTATTCATAGGAGCTTCAGGGTCTTTATTTATAGAAATGATCAAAGAAGCTTCCTGCATACCGGCAGTATGTTGAATTGCTCCTGATATACCCGCAGCAATATATAATTTTGGACGAACTGTAACACCTGTTTGTCCAATTTGTCGATTATGATCAATAAAACCAGCATCAACAGCAGCTCTTGAACCTCCTACTTCTCCACCTAAAAGATTTGATAATTGATATAAATAATCAAAGTTTTCTTTCGATCCAACGCCATATCCTCCTGCAATAATAATTGGTGCTTCTTTAAGGTTTACATCAGATTCCTCAATATGCCTTTCAATAATTTTTAAGACCAAATCTTCATCTTTTAAAATATTATCAACATCAATTGATTCTATTTCAGCTTTATAGTTCTCATCAACTATTTCTTTTTTCATAACTCCTTCTCTCACAGTAGCCATTTGAGGATGCATATCCCAATTGATTATATTCGCTATAATACTACCTCCAAATGCAGGTCTGATCGCATAAAGCAGATCTTTATACTCCTTTTTTTCTTTATTTACATAATGATCTCCAATATCTAAAATAGTACAATCAGCTGTAAGTCCGCAATTCAATGCAGAAGCCAATCTTGGCGCAAGATCTCTACCAACTGAAGTGGCACCAAATAAAACTATTTGAGGATTCTCTTTTTTTAATATCTCTTTTGCTATCGAAGCATGAGGCAATGTTCTAAATGGCTCTAAACGTTTGTCATCAGCTAAATGAATCTTATCAACTCCAAAAGGAGCAACCTGTTTGGCGATATCTTTTAATCCATTGCCAAATACCATTGCCTCTAACGGACTACCTAATTTTTGCGCCAGGCGTTTTCCTGCTGACAATAACTCCTGACTAATTTCAGCAATTTTTTTATTCTCTACTTCACAATATACAAATACACTCTTCATATTCTTATTTTTAGATATCCTTCACTTTTAAATTAAACTTTGTACTTTTTACTTTAAACTTTAAACTTCTAAGGACTCAACCAATCGTATGGTTTTCAATTAATTCTTTGATCATCATCTCAATATCAGCATCCGAATCGCTTAATATTTTACTTTCATCAGAAGTTAAAACAATACTTTCAACACTTTTAACTTTTGTTGGAGAACCTGCCAAACCAATTTTTCCCATATCAGCTTTAATATCTTCAACTCCCCATTCAGGAATTGTTAAATAAGGTCTTTTATCATGTAATAAAAGTAGATTTTCATCTGTAGATCTAGATTTTAATTCAGTTTTTGTTCGAGCGTATTTATATTTCATCAGTCGTTTGGCTATTCTTGACCGGCAAACAGGTGATGATTCATGTACGGTCATTAAACATGGAAATGGAGATGTTACTGTTTCAACTCCTTTCTCTAATCGTCTTTTTGCAATAATCTGATTATCAGTAAATGAAATAACTTCTTCTACATAAGTAACTTGTGGAATATTTAATTTTTCAGCACATTGCGGACCAACCTGAGCAGTGTCGCCATCAATTGCTTGTCTTCCACCGAGTATCAGATCAAATGGCGCTAATTTTTCAATTCCTTTAACTAATGTATAGCTAGTAGCCAATGTATCTGCTCCTCCAAATCTCCTGTCGGAAATCATAATTCCGTTATCTGCTCCACGATAATAACCTTCTCTAATAATATCAGCAGCTCTTTGAGGTCCCATTGTTAAAACGATGACTTCTGTTCCGGGTATTCTATCTTTAATGTTTAGAGCCAACTCTAAAGCATGTAGATCATCCGGATTAAAAATTGTGGGAAGTTTACCTCTATTAACTGTACCATCAGGCTTCATCGCATCAGTACCAACATTTCTTGTATCTGGTACTTGCTTTGCCAACACTATTATTTTCAGTGGTCTCATATATTATTTTTTACGATTTTCAAAAATAGAAAAATTATGTAGAAAAAAAGTGATAATGCTCATACTTCCTAAAAAAAATATCAACCAAAAAAAAAGATGATTTTATCAAATCATCCTTTATAAATTTTAAATATCTGAAAAAATTATTTCTTATTTTCTTTTTTAGGTTCTTTAACGACTTCATTTTGCTTTATAAAATCATCCATAATAGCTGTACTTATTCCCATATTTGAAAATCCTCCATCGTGATATAAATTTTGAAGTGTTACTTTTTTAGTCAAATCAGAAAACATAGTTATCGTATAATCTGCGCATTCTAGAGCAGTTGCATTTCCTAAAGGAGACATTTTTTCAGCGTAAGCTATAAAACCATCAAACCCTTTAACACCGCTACCGGCGGTAGTTGGTGTTGGAGATTGTGAAATTGTGTTAACACGAACTTTAAAATCTCTTCCAAAGAAATAACCAAAACTTCTGGCTACTGATTCTAAATATGCTTTATTATCAGCCATATCATTATAATCAGGGAAAACACGTTGTGCTGCCATGTAAGTAAGTCCAATAATACTTCCCCATTCATTCATTGCTTGCTTTTTGTACAAAACACTCATCATTCTGTGAAAAGACAAAGCAGAAACATCCCAACCTGTTTTTGTAAAATTATAATCCTGATTAGTATAATGATTGCCTCTCCTTACGTTCACTGACATGCCAATAGAATGTAATACAAAATCAATTTTTCCACCCAATATATCCATTGCCTGATCAATCAGGTTTTCAAGATCCATTATAGACGTAGCATCTGCAGGAATAACTTGAGATCCTGTTTTATCTGCCAACTCTGAAATAGTTCCTAATCGTAAAGCTACAGGAGCATTGGTCAAGACAAATTTTGCACCTTCTTCATGTGCTCTCTCTGCTACTTTCCATGCAATGGATTTAGAATCTAAAGCGCCAAAAATAATCCCTTTTTTCCCTTTGAGTAAATTATACATATTTTATATTTTGTTTATTATTTGATTTTTAACAGTTTGCAAATATACTAAAATATTAGTTTAGCAATTGTTTTGCATGTTCAACAGCAGTTTTTGTAATGTTTTGACCACTGAGCATACCCGCAATTTCTTCAATTCTTTCATCAAATTCAATTTTTTTAATATCAGATTTGATCAGCCCACTTTTTTCCTCTTTAAACACTTTGTAATGTTGATCTCCTTTAGCAGCAATTTGTGGTAAATGTGTAATGGCTATTACTTGCATATTTTTACTCATTAATTGCATAAGACCCGCAATTTTACCGGAAACTTCACCTGACACTCCTGTATCTATTTCATCAAAAATGATGGTTGGTAATTCTGTGTATTTTGAAAGTATTGATTTAATTGCCAACATAATACGAGACATCTCTCCTCCTGATGCTGCTTTTTTTATACTTTCAAAATGGACACCTTTATCTGCTGAAATCAAAAACTGTAAATCATCTTTTCCGTTAAAATAATAATTATCAACCGGTATCAGTTTAATATCCAAAACGGTATTTTTCATTTTTAAATTTGCTAATAACCCTTTTAATTGTTGAATAAAATCAGCTATTGCAATTTGACGATTTTTACGAATTTTACTCCCCAGCAAATCTAGTTTTTCAGAAATTTTTTTAATCTCTGTTTTTTTAGCTGTAATAATTTGGGAAGCGTTTAATATAGTATCTACTTTTTTTGACAAGTCCATTTGTAAATTGAGTAATTCTTCAATCGAATTCAATCTGTGCTTTTTTTGCAGATCATAAATTAATTGTAATCTGTCATTTATCTTCTCAATTTCATTTGAATCATAAGAAATATATTCGCTTTCACTTTCAATTTCATCAAAAATATCATTAAAATCAATATTTAAACTGTTTATTCGCTCTGAAATTTGTTTATAAACATCTGAAAAACCTGAGATTCTATCAATACTATTTTTAAAATTATACATTAAAATCTTTAAGCCAACCTGTTCATCTTCTGCTATTTCTCTAGCTTTAATTAATTGCAATTTTATTTCCTCTGAATGTGATAATTTCTCTAATTCTCCTTCCAAACTTTCCAATTCACCAATTTGCAAATTTGATTGTTTTAACTCATTTAAAACAAATGAATTATAATCAAATTCTTCTTTTGCATTTTTTTGTTCTATTTCAATTTTATTCAATTCATTATTTAGTTTTCTAAATAAATTTAACTCTACTTCAAATTGTGATAAAACATTTTTGTTCTTTGCTAAAGCATCGATTATCTGAAATTGATAATTTTTATCAGCTAATTGTAGCGTTTCATGTTGAGAATGAACATCTATCAATTGATTACTCAAATCATTTAAAACCGATAAAGTTACAGGTGTATCATTAATAAAAGCTCTTGACTTTCCATTGGGAAGTATCTCTCTTCGCAAAGTTGTATCTTTATCATAGTCTAGATCTTTTTCTTCAAAAAAAGGTTTTAAATTATATTTATCAATTTCAAACTCTGCTTCAACAATACATTTTTTATCCTTATCATTTACAAGTGAAGCATCTGCTCTTTTACCTAAAACCAGCGACATTGCACCCAAAAGAATTGATTTTCCAGCACCGGTTTCGCCTGTTATGGTACTCAAACCTTTGTTAAAATCAACTTCAATATGATCAATTAGTGCGTAGTTCTTTATAGATAAACTTTTAAGCATGTTTTTTTAATAAAATAAATTTAATGTGAAGATTAAAAAATCTCAAAACGACATAAATTTAAACTATGTAAATATACATAAACTCAATGTAAAAATTTATATTGAGCATTGTTTCAATCAATTTAAATCAGTTATTTTTTAAAGAGGTAACTTAGGATTCTTTGTGTGATTTTTATATTTTTATTTGTTGCCATTTAGGATCTAAAGCAGGAAATATCCTTATTAATACTTCACGAAGTTCACTATTGTCAGTTCTCGGTCCATCAGAAAAAACATCAACAATTTCATCACTTTTAGTATCCATAAAAACTCTTATTAAAAATGTATTTGGACGATCATCATAAATTTTTTGCAGTGAAATAATCGAAGCTGAAATTGCTTTTTTTGCTTGCGTTTTATCTTCAACCATCCTATCTAATCCATGTAAATGATATAAATACATTGTCTTTCTAAATTCTTCAAAAACAGGTGATAAAAGATTTTCATTTAATTTGTATCGCGTATAATTTCCATCAATATTATTCCATCCTTTTCCTCCGCTCTGCTGTGCTTGATTAACAACATTTTCAGCTTCCTTAAAATAATTCTCACCTCCTTTTAACGAAAAAGTATCCGCGTGAAAACCTAAAATTGTATAAACATAATAAGTTAAAAGTGAAACCAAATTTGAATCAAAACTGTTGCGATTATAATCCAAAGGTTGATATTCTTCGTAATTAAATGAAATATCATTGTCATTAAAATTTAAAATCGGTGTTTTATAGGTAGAATTATAAATCGGACGAGAGACCTGTAATTGTAAATTCCCTTTATATAAATTGGTTTCAGGATTTTCTAAAATATTGATTGTAAGAGAGCAATCTATTTTTTCATGATTACGATAAGGTATATTCGTCCATTTGGTTTTGTTCATAAATTCGAAAATTGATTCCTGCATGGTAGTAAATACCTGTTTATTTGAAACACCAATTTCCTGGTCATTTATCAAAACAACACAATTCAATTCCTGTGACCTAACCAGAGAGACTACTAATAAAAATGCTATGATCAAAATTCTACGCATCTATCTTTTTTAAAATTTCATCAAAAATATCAACAGCGACTTCTTCTTTAGGTTTTAAATCATAAGAAGTAATATTCTCATCTCTATCAATAATCGTTATTTTATTTGTATCACTTTTAAAACCTGCACCTATATCCTGTAAAGAATTCAAAACGATCAGATCAAGGTTTTTTTGTTTTAATTTACTTTTTGCATTATCGATTTCATTTTCGGTTTCAAGAGCAAATCCTACTAAAAACTGTTTGTCCTTTACTTTTCCAGCCGAAGCCAGTATATCCTTAGTTGGTTCAAGCTCAATTTGCAAAACAGCCTCTTTTTTCTTAATTTTTTGATCGGCAATTGTTTTGGGTTTATAATCTGCTACAGCGGCTGCAAAAATGGCAATATCAGCAATATTAAAATTTTGATGAACAGCTTCATACATATCTTGAGCACTTATAACATCAATTCTTTTGATCGCTAAATTATCGATACTCAAACAAGTTGGTCCGGTAATCAAAACTACTTCAGCACCTAAACTGGCAGCTTGTTTAGCCAAAACAAAACCCATTTTTCCAGATGAATGGTTTCCTATAAATCTAACAGGATCAATAGCTTCATAAGTTGGACCGGCAGTAAGGATTACTCTTTTCCCCTGTAAAGGCAAGTTTGATAAAATATGATCTTCAATAAAAGAAATTATTTCCTCAGGTTCTGCCATTCTACCTTCTCCTTCTAAACCACTGGCTAATTCTCCGCTCGAAGGCGGAATAAAAACATTTCCAAAGCCTTGTAGTTTTTTAATATTTTGCTGGGTTGTAGGATGTTTGTACATATCAAGATCCATTGCAGGAGCAAAATATACGGTTGACTTTGCAGAAAGATAAGTTGCCAATAATAAATTATCACATGTGCCTTTTGCCATCTTTGATAAAGTATTAGCAGTAGCAGGTGCAATAATCATTAGATCAGCCCATAAGCCCAAATCAACATGACTATTCCATTGTTCATTTTCTTCTTCGGAATCATAAAAAGTAGAATAAACCGGATTTTTTGAAAGGGTTGATAAAGTTAAGGGTGTTACAAAATCTTTAGAAGCAGGAGTCATCACAACTTGCACGTTAGCTCCTGCTTTGATAAAATTTCTAACTAAAAAAGAAGTTTTATAAGCAGCAATACCAGCGGTTACACCTAATAGAACATTTTTACCACTTAAAACAGACATATTATTCTATGCTATCAGATTCAGATTCTTCAGGATTACGGTGATAAATTTCACCATCCATCCATTCTTTTATTGCAATCGAAGTTGGTTTAGGTAATTTTTCATAAAAACGAGAAACTTCAATTTGTTCTTTATTTTCAAAAACTTCTTCTAAACTATCGTTATGAGTTGCAAATTCATCTAATTTTTCAATAAGCTCACGTTTTAACTCATTGCTAATTTGATTTGCTCTTTTTGCCATTATTGAAATTGCCTCATAAATATTATCAGTAGGTTCTTCAACTTTATTTCTGTCGAATGTAACAGTAGTTTCGGGAGCATTAGTTACTTTATAGTCTTTCATCTGTTTATAGTTATTGATTTTTATCGGTCATATGGAACATTCATATAATCATTTCCGTGTGTGACTATATTTTTAGTCATGAATGTTTCATGTAATTAAAATTTACGTTTTTATTCTATTCAATTTTGAAAATTATTTTTTATCACTTGATTCAATTAATACAATATTTTCTTTAGATCTTTGAATTTCTCTATCAATATCAACAACTAAATCATCCATTTCTTTTAATTTATTTGATTCAGGGTAAAGTTTTTTGAATTTTTCATATTCAAGCTTTGAGTCTGTTAATCTCTGCCCTTTCTTACTTAAAACACTATGCATTCCTAATTCATATGAAGATCTAAATGTATAATACATAGCATCTTCTTTATAAATTGAGCCCAAATGCTCTTCGTTAAAAATATCAAATGCAGCAATGGCAGCATTGTAATATTCGGTATGAAAATATTGCTTGGCTACTTCAAAATCTTTTTTTTCTAATCTCGTTAAAAGCTCTTTGTAATATTTATTTGCTTCTTCAACTTTTTCTGATTTAGGATATGTATTAATATAATTTTGATAAGCCTCCATAGCTTTATAGGTGTCCTTTTGGTCTAAACTATATTCCGGTGATGCCATATAATAACTGTGAGCACTTAAAAATGCAGCTTCTTCAACTTTAGAACTTGTAGGATAATTTGTTATAAATTTTGCGTAATAATACGATGAAAGCGAATAATCTTTTGTTTTATAATACGAATCGGCTATCATGTATTGAATCCTTTCCATTTGAGGTTTACCTGCATAAGGACCTGTTAATTTCTCAAAGAGAGGAATTGCTTTTTTATATTCTCCTGCTTTATATAGATCTTCAGCCATTTTGTACCTGTCAACATTCTTACCCTTATTCAATACCTTTTGATATTCTCCACAAGAGACAGATAAGATTGCGATAAGAAATATATATACTAACTTCTTCATTTTTTGCATTTGGCAAAAGTAATATAATAAAACGAATTTATAAAAAATATTTTTTATCGTTTATTAGCTTAAATATTTGACATCACTAATAAATGGTATTAAACCTCAGGGCAAGCCCTGAACCCAATTATAGATCGACCCAAGGGTCGAGGTATTAACCTTGATCCCGCCTAATGCTGAAACAAGTTCAGCACAGGTAGCGGGATTAGTTCAACTGAATCACGTGATACTTTTCACAAATTATCAGTAGTTTCTACAGTAAGCTTTTTAATATTATTATCAAATTGATATAAACCGCCTTTATCACCACCAATCAGTTTCAATTTATCAAGTATATTTCTTGCTAAAGCTTCTTCTTCAATTTGTTCACTAACATACCATTGTAAAAAATTATGCGTTGCATAATCTTTTTCCTTCAAGGTAATATCTACTAAATCATTTATTTTACCTGATACCATTACTTCGTGATCAAATAAATTCTGAAACATTTCTTTAAATGAACCAAATGAAACAGGTGGTGCATTTAATTTTGAAACTTTCGCATGACCTCCACGTTCATTTACATATTTTAATAATTTAAGCATGTGCTGTCGTTCTTCATCACTATGGGCATACATAAATGAAGCAACCCCTTCAAAACCCTGTACTTCTGCCCATGATGCCATAGCCAAATACACCTGTGATGATTCAAACTCTATAGTAATTTGCTCATTTAGAGCAGTTTCAATAACTTTTGATAACATTTGTTTTTATTTAAAATTGCTTACAAAGTTACTAATTTTTTGTTGTAATTCATCAGAAGCTTTTATCAAAGGTAATCTAACATATAATTCGCAAATATTTAAATGATGTAACATCGATTTGATTCCGGCAGGATTACCTTCGCTAAAGATCAAATCAATGGAGGGTAATAATCTGTAAAACAATTCAAAAGCTTCCTTCTGATCTATGTTCTAATCCTAAATTAATGATTTTTGAAAATTGTTTTGGCAAACCTTGTCCTATTTACTGAAATAACCCCGGCACCACCAGCTAAAACTATAGGTAATACTAATTTATCCTCACCGGATATTATCAAAATAATTTGCCAAACGCAAAACTGTTTTTGGATCTATATTGGCACAGGTTCTATGGGGTACATTATATAAAATTTGAAAGAATTTTAAAATTTTAATACAAAATTCAAGGTGTATGCTTTAATCGAGTAATCGTAAAATATTCAAATATTTGATAAGTTCTTCATTAAATGTATCAATTTTATTACTTGATAC
>DAOUPQ010000073.1 GCA_030626085.1 Flavobacteriia bacterium | reverse complement strand
GATCTAACTGCAAAAACTGATTGTATTGTCAGGTTGTCTTTATCAAAATCAGATACCGTTAAAAGAGTTGAAAAAGTAGTGGAATAATTTTTTAAGATACTACATTTAACAAAACACCAAAATTCATTAAACAAGAAGTTTGGTGTTTTTTTATTCAAATCTGACGAAAGTCATTTTTTAAATCATTATTTTTTTCGTACTTTATGGTGGTTAAATAAATAATTATATTATGAAGAATAATGAACCTATTCGTAATTTAATGACAAAGGATGTTGTTACTTTAAATCTTGAGAATACTTTATATACAGCAGAAAAAAGATTAAAAAAGAATCATATTCGTCATATCCCTGTAGTGGAAGATGAAAAATTAATTGGATTGATAAGTCTGTCTGATTTAAAACGGATTAGTTTTATTGACGCTTATAGCAAAGAAGGTACTGAAGATACACCGGTTTACAACATGCTTTCCATAAAAGATATGATGATCAAAGATCCGCTTACCGTATCTCCTGATAGTACTATTTTAGAAGTTTCAAAATTATTAGCAAGTAAAGAGTTTCATTCTCTACCTGTTGTTGAAGATGAAAAATTGGTAGGTATTGTAACTACTACCGATCTACTCCACTTTTTTATAGACCTGTGTTGATCTAAAAAAGTCGAAACTTTTTTAACAATTGTATCAGCTAATTTAAATTTTGATTCTATTGTCCATCCTGCTACATGCGGACTCATAAGAACTTTATCAGAATTGATTAAATGTTGGAAAGCTTCAGGTAAGTTTTTATCGGTAAAGAAATTTTCAAATGAACCTTTTTCATATTCTAAAACATCCATACAAGCACCCAGTATTTTATTATTTTTAAGTGCTTTTACTAGATCATCAGTAACAATCGCAGAACCTCTAGCCGTATTGATGATATAAAAAGGTTTTCTAAATCTATTTATAAAAGTATCATTTACCATATTCTTTGTCAGTTCAGTTTGAGGTGTATGCAAACTCAAAATATCAGTTCTTTCAAATAGTTCTTTTAAGCTTACTTGTCTGGCATTTTCATCGCCTACGTTTTCTTTGATATCATAACAAATCACTTCACAATCAAATCCTTTTAACTTTTTAGCCAATGATTTTCCCATATTGCCATAGCCAATGATTCCAATAGTCTTGCCTTCGAGTTCAACACCTCGGTTGTCTTCTCTCAGCCATTTTCCATTTCTTATTTCATTATCAGCCTTTTTAATTTTATTAAACAAAGCCAAAATCATACCTAATGCATGTTCTCCAACAGCATTTCTATTCCCTTCAGGTGCTGCGATTAGTTTAATATTTTTTTTATTGGCATAATCCTCATCAATACTTTCCAATCCAGCACCAACTCTGGCAATAAATTTTAAATTGGTAGCTTTATCAATAAATATTTTATCAATTTTAAAGCGACTGCGAATTACAATTCCATCATAGATATGAATATTTTCTTCAACTTTTTCTTTTGAAGAAGTATAATCTTCATCACAAATTAAACCCAATGATTGTAAACCATCTATAATTCTTTTGTGATTTGTATCTAACAATAAAACTTTCATAAATGCTTTTTTAAAAAATTGATGACTCAGTTTTGGTAGTAAATAATTCTAAAACCTGAAAACCTCTATATGAATTACCTTTTTTATTTAATTTCGGACTCCAAACACTAATGCAGTATTTACCGGGATGTATAGCAACAATACCACCGCCAACACCACTTTTTCCGGGTAAACCAACTCTAAATGAAAACTCACCTGCTTCATCGTAAAGTCCGCATAGTTGCATAATAGCATTAATCCTTTTTGTTCTGCCTGCTGAGATGATCCTTTCATCATTATAAGTTAATTTACCGCCATTTGCATAAAGCAAATAGGTTTTTGATAACTCCTCGCAAGACATTTCGATAGAGCACATATGGTAATAAAAATCAAGTACATCTTCGACATCATTTTTAATATTTTTAAATGATTTCATCAAATTTACGTGAGCAGCATTTTTATATCCGTAGGCTTTTTCAGAAGCAACCACATTTTTGTTATAATTGATTTGTTTGTTGTTAGCAAGTTTCCTTACAAAAGCTAAAAATTCCGCTTTTGGGTTTTTTAATTTACTAATCAAAATATCACTAACAACCAAAGCACCTGAATTTATTAAAGGATTTCTTGGAATTCCTTTTTCGAATTCCAGTTGTACTAATGAATTAAAGGGATCACCGGAAGGTTCAACATCAACTCTTTTCCACAACTTATTTCCAACCAACTTTAGGGCATATGTTAATGCCAAAACCTTAGAAATACTTTGAATAGAAAATTTATCCTGAAAATCACCTGCACCATAACTCTCGCAAGAAACTGTATAAAGATTTATTCCAAATTTATTGGAATTTACTTTTTTAAGTTCCGGAATGTAAGTTGCAACTCTTCCTTTGTCAACTTCATTTTTAAATTTAATATGTAGATCGTCCGTTAATTGTTGGTAGTCCATAATTTTAATTCTAAAATGCAAAATTAATTTTTTAAGAAATAGAAAGTAACAAAAAACACTATTAAATTTAAATAATGTTTCTATTTTTAAATAAAATTTAAAAATGATTAAATTAAAAAATATTCAATTCTATTTTATTGTCTTATTGACTTTAATAGTTTTACAAAATGCAAATTCTCAAAACTATTATTTTAAAGAATATCAGCCATTTAACAATAATATTCCAAGTCCTGAAGAATTTTTAGGCTATCCTATCGGTGATTTCCATACACGTCATGATTTAGTTGTAGCTTATTTGGAAAAACTAGCTGAACTTTCTGATAAAGCTAATCTTATAATTTATGGAAAGACAAATGAGAATAGAAAATTGACAATTTTGACAATTACTTCACCAAAAAATCTTCAAAATATTGAAGTAATTAAGAAAAAACATTTACAGGTTGTTGATCATAATACAAATATTACTGATTTTTCAAGCCTTCCAATTTTTATTAATTTGGCCTATGGTGTACATGGTAATGAGCCTTCAAGCACCGAAGCTGCAATGTTAACTGCATACACTTTAATAGCATCAGAAAACCATAAAGTTAAAGAATATCTTGATAAAACGATTATTTTCCTAGATCCTACTATAAATCCTGACGGAAGAGATAGGTTTACAAACTGGGTAAATACTTATAGAGGAACTCCGTTAATTGCTGATAAAAATGATATTGAGCATAATGAAGGATGGCCTCGGGGAAGAACAAATCATTATTGGTTTGATTTGAATAGAGATTTGCTTTTAGCAGTACAACCCGAAAGTAAGGCCAGATTGAAATGGTATCATGAATGGTATCCCAATGTAGTAACTGATTTTCATGAAATGGGTACAAACAGCACCTATTTTTTCGAACCAAAAAATATGTCAGCATCGCTTAATCCGGTAACGCCAAAAGAAAATTATACAACTCTAAATAATCTTTTTGCTCAACAATTCTCAACTGATCTTGACAAAATAGGATCTTTATATTTTACCGGAGAACAATTCGATGCAACCTACCCCGGTTATGGATCAACTTATATGGATCTACAAGGATCTTTGGCGTTGTTATTTGAACAGGCGAGCTCACGAGGACATTTACAAGAAACCAAAACGGGCGATCTGTCTTTTCCTTTCACTATTCGAAATCAATACATTTCTAGTTTTGCAACAATAAAGGCTACAATAAAACATAAAGATCTATTGTATAATTATCAAAACAATTTCTTTAAAAAAGCTATTGAAAAATCTTCAAAAAGTAAGATCAAAGCATATGTTTTTGGTGATAATTATGATAAAAACAGGAATAAAGCATTTTTAGATGTTCTATTAAAACATAAAATAAAGGTATATAGTTTGGATAAAAACTTTGATGTTAATAATAAAAAGTTCAAAGCCGGAAATAGTTTTATTGTCCCCACCAACCAAAAACAATACTATATGGTGCAAACAATTTTTGAAACCTACGATAAATATAGAGACAGTGTTTACTACGATGCTTCAGCTTGGTCATTGGTCAATTTTTATAACATGAAATATAATTCACTAACTAAAATACCTAGTTATTCTAATGAAATTACTGTGAAAAATAATAAAATCGCATTAGAAAATATTCAAAAAAGTGATTATGCCTATATAATCTCTTGGGATGATTACTATGCACCTGCGGTTTTATATGAATTACAAAAAGAAGGGTTAATTATAAAAGCTTCAACTAAACCTTTTACAATACTTGCCAATGGTAAGAAAACTAGTTTTAATAGAGGATCTTTTATAATCACTTCAAGTTTACAAAAAATCACGAAAGACTCGTTATTTTCTATAGTTAGCTCTGCGAGTAAAAAACATAATGTTCAAGCTTATGGAGCAAATACAGGCCTTACTATTAAAGGAAATGGTTTGGGCAGCAATAGTATAGCAAATCTAAACAAACCAAAAGTTATGATGTTGGTTGAAGGAGGAGTTTCTTCCTATGAAGCAGGTGAAGTTTGGTATTTATTTGAGCAACAAATTAAAATGCCTATTACAAAAGTTCCGGAAAGATTGTTTTATAAAACTGACCTGAATAATTATAATGTTGTTATTATGGTTTCAGGAAATTATAAGATGCTCGATAAAAAAAGTAAAGAAAAAATAAAATCATGGGTTTTTCAGGGAAATACTTTAATTACTTCTGCTAAGGCTAATTTATGGGCTATTAAAAATAAAATAGTTAAAGAAAGTTTAGTAGATCAAAAAAAAGATAGCTCAAAATCAGTAGAGCGATTGAATTATGCAGATGCGAAAGGTACAATTGGAAAACAAAGTATTTGTGGTGCTATTTTTCAAGTAGATCTAGATATTACCCATCCGATTGGTTTTGGTTACCACAGTAGTAAACTACCGGTTTATAAAAATAATAGTGTGTTTTTAATGCCAAGCAAAAGCAGATTTTCAACAGTAGCAAAATATTCAAAAAACCCTCATATTGATGGTTATATAACTAAGGAAAATCTAGAAAAAATGAGCAAAGCAGCATCTATTGTAGTTAGTAAAACAGGAAATGGAAGAGTTGTAATGTTTGCTGATAATCTTAATTTTAGAGGATCCTGGTATGGAACCAATAAGTTATTTATGAATGCAGTGTTTTTTGGATCAATTATTAAAACACCAAAATAGAATAGTTTTAATAAAATTATCTAGCCTTTCAATGCTTCAGCACCTCCAACAATTTCTAAGATTTCATTGGTAATTGCAGACTGACGAGCTTTATTGTATTGTAATAACAGTTCGTCTCTAAGCTCGGTTGCGTTATCGGTTGCTTTATGCATAGCAGTCATACGAGCTCCGTGTTCTGAAGCAGAAGAATCTCTGATGGCCTTGTACAATTGCATTTTAAGAGATTTTGGAATTAACCCCTTAACAATTGCTTCTTTTGAAGGTTCAAAAATATAATCTGTATTTGTATTATCATCAGAATCAGGTTGTAAGATAGGTAAAAATTGCTCTTCAGTTATTATCTGAGTTGCAGCATTCTTAAAACTATTATATACCAATTCAATTTTATCAAAAGTTCCATCTAGGAATTGCTCCATTAGATCATCTGCAGTTAATGCAACATTTTCAAAGCTTAAATTATCAAATAATTCACTCTCATTTTTGTAAATAGTTTGATCTTTTGAAAGGATATCAAATCCCTTTTTACCAATACTTAAAATAGAAACTTCTTTATCAGAATATTTTGTTTCAATAAGATGACTTGTATGTTTTATAATTGATGAATTAAAAGCACCACATAAACCTCTATCGGAAGTAATAACTACAATTAAAACCTTATTGATCTCTTTTTGTAATGTAAAAGCTCCACCTACATCACTGTCAAGAGTTGCGCTTAAACTTTGCAATAACTCAGTAAGTTTATTTGCATATGGACGCATTTTAACGATAGTATCCTGAGCTCTTTTTAATTTAGATGCAGAAACCATTTTCATGGCATTGGTAATTTGCATCGTTGACCCGATAGAAGCTATTCTGTTTCGTATCTCTTTTAAGTTTTCCATTCTTGTAAATATTGTGCGTAAATAATATTGAATAGATCTCAATACTAAAAACTAACTACTAAAAATTATTTATAAGTTGAAGCAATTTCTTGAATAACTTTATCCAATACTGAGATCACTTCATCTGTCAATTTACCTGATTTTAAGACATTTAAAGTGTCTATATGTTTTGTTCTTAAGTGTCCAATAAAAGCTTTTTCATAATCTTTTATTTTTTCAACAGGCACATCTTTTAGCAAGTTCTTTGATCCTGCATAAATAATTGCAATTTGATCTTCAACTTTAAAAGGATCATTTTGTGCTTGTTTTAATATTTCAACATTACGTCTACCTTTTTCAATTACATTAAGCGTAGCTGTATCTAGATCTGAACCAAATTTTGAAAATGCTTCTAATTCTCTAAATTGTGCCTGGTCTAATTTTAGTGTTCCGGCAACTTTTTTCATCGATTTAATTTGTGCATTACCACCAACACGAGATACTGATATACCAACATTAATTGCCGGGCGCACACCAGAGTTAAATAAATCGGTTTCTAAGAAAATCTGACCATCAGTAATAGAAATTACATTGGTTGGGATATATGCTGCTACATCACCTGATTGTGTTTCAACAATTGGCAATGCTGTTAATGATCCACCACCTTTTACTTTTCCTTTTAACGATTCTGGTACATCATTCATTTTTTGAGCAATAGCATCAGAATTGATTACTTTTGCAGCACGTTCTAATAATCTAGAGTGCAAGTAAAATACATCGCCAGGATATGCTTCACGTCCCGGAGGGCGACGTAATAATAATGAAACTTCACGATAAGCAACAGCTTGTTTAGAAAGATCATCATAAATAATTAAAGCAGGGCGACCGGTATCTCTAAAATATTCACCAATTGCAGCACCTGCAAAAGGTGCGTAAAATTGCATAGTAGCGGCATCTGATGCATTAGCAGCTACAATTGTAGTATAAGCTAAAGCTCCTTTTTCTTCTAAAACATTGGCAATACTGGCAACTGTTGAGCCTTTTTGACCAATGGCTACATAGATACAATAAACAGGTTCACCTGCATCATAAAACTCTTTTTGATTAATAATCGTATCAATAGCAACAGTAGTTTTTCCTGTTTGACGGTCACCAATAATCAATTCACGTTGACCTCTTCCTATTGGAATCATTGCATCTATTGCTTTAATTCCCGTTTGTAAAGGCTCAGAAACAGGTTCACGAAATATAACACCAGGGGCTTTACGTTCTAAAGGCATTTCAAATAGTTCGCCTGTTATGGGTCCTTTACCATCAATTGGAGAACCAAGTGTATCTACAACACGTCCTAAAATTCCTTCACCAACATTGATAGAAGCAATTCGATTGGTTCTTTTAACAGTAGCGCCTTCTTTAATTGCTGTAGAATGACCTAATAATACAACACCAACATTATCTTCTTCTAAGTTAAGTACGATTCCTTCAAGTCCGTCTTCAAATTGAACCAATTCACCATATTGTACATTTGCTAAACCATAAACTCGAGAAATCCCATCACCAATTTCTAAAACGGTTCCCACTTCATCTAATGAAGCTTTTCCCTCAAATCCTTTTAGTTGTTCTTTTAAGATTGCTGATACTTCAGCTGGTTTTATTGTTGCCATTTTTTATTATTGTCTTAATTTATAATCTAGATATTGTATTATCTTCAAAATCTTTAAGCATAGTATTTAACATACCTGATACGCTTGAATCTAATTGTTTATCGCCAACGCGTAAAATAAATCCACCGGTTATCGAAGGATCTACAATATTATTTAAGGAAATATCTTTTCCAACTATACTTTTAACTTTGGCTAATATTTTTTCTTCTAATTTTTTTGTTAGTGGAACTGCTGTGGTAACTTGTGCTATCTCTACTCCTATTAGTTGATCGTAGATAATATTATACTCTCTAGCAACAAGTTCTAACAGTTCTAAACGCTTATTTTCTATCAATAAATAAATTAGTTCTAGACTTATGGTATTCACCTTTGAACCAAATATTTTATTTAAAACTTCTTTTTTAACTCCTGATTTAATAACAGGGTTCTTAATCATTAAACCCAATTCATCATTTTCAGAAATAGTTGAAGCGATCAATTCCATATCCTTATTGATCACTTCAGTTAATTCTTTTTCTTTTGCAAGATCTAATGTAGCTTTCGCATAACGTAAAGCAGCTCTTGTTCCTTTCATATTACTAGTTTAAAGTTGCTTCATCCAACATTTTATCAATTAACTTGATCTGTTTGTCTTTGTTAGATAATTCATCTTTTAGTACTTTTTCAGCGATACCTACTGATAATTCAGCTACTTGATTTTTTAAATCAGCAATAGCAGATTTTTTTTCAGTTTCGATAGCCACTTTGGCTTGTTCAATGATCTTATCGGCCTGAGTTTTTGCATCATCTTTAGCTTCTGCGATCATATTATTTTTCATTGTACGCGCTTCTTTCATCATATTTTCTCTTTCGGCTCTAGCTTCTTTTAAGATCATCTCGTTACTGGATTTTAATTCTGCCATTTCCTGACGTGCTTTATCGGCTTCGTCTAAAGCATTTTTAATGCCTTCTTCTCTATCATTTAAAGCAGTTAAAATTGGGTTCCAGGCATATTTTCTTAATAATAAAAGTAATACTATAAAAAGTACTATTTGCCAGAAAAAAAGTCCAAATGAAAAATCATTAATTAATTTATCCATAATATTTTATTAAATTCAGTTTGTTTTAAACAATAGCTATAACCAACCGTTATAG
>DAOUPQ010000028.1 GCA_030626085.1 Flavobacteriia bacterium | reverse complement strand
GGGATGTTGTTACAAGTAATGACCATGTTTGTGGTTCCTGTTTTATATAGTATGTGGAAAGAAAAACAAATAAAAAATTAAAGATTTAAAATTTAAGATTAAATATTCTTTGTGAACATTGCGAAAAACTTTGTACTCTTTGTGGCTCTTGGCAATATAATTATTAAGCAAAGTGATGCAAAGATTTACAAAAAGTAACGCAAGTAAAATTATAAATAAAACATTTTAAAATGATAAATAAAATAATAATACTAAGCTTCTTTTTAATATCCTCCATTATAGGAATGGCACAGGATACCAAAGAAAGTTTAGATACCTATTTAAAAATTGCTGCAAACAATAATCCCGGTTTAAAAGCAAAATTCAACAATTATATGGCAGCAATGGAAAAAGTACCTCAGGCTGGCACTTTACCGGATCCGCAATTTACTTTTGGATATTTTATAAATCCTGTAGAGACAAGGTTAGGTCCGCAGAGGGCAACTTTTGGTTTAAAACAAGCATTTCCATGGTTTGGATTGCTGGCATCTAAAGAAGATGCAGCAACTGAAATAGCAAAATCCAAATACGAAATTTTCGAGAATTCTAAGTCCAATTTATTTTTCGAGGTAAAAACAGCATACTTTAATTACTATTTTATGGAAAAAGCCTTACAGATCACCAAAGAAAACCTGGAAATTCTTAGGATCTTTAAGAATTTGTCTTTGGTGAAGATTGAAACTGGAAATGCCTCTATAGTAGATGAATTAAGAGTAGAACTAGAGATCAATGATCTTGAAACTCAACTGGCTCTTTTTATAGATTCTAAAAATGTTTTTCAAACAAAATTCAATAATTTATTGAACCGTGATAATTCAGTTTTAATTAAAACTCCAAAGGAACTTTGGCAGGATGAATTGCCTTTTGAAAATATTTCTTTAATAGATTCTATTTACAATAACAATCACGAAATAAAAAGTATAGACCATAAACTAAATGCTTTTATGAATCAAGAAGTTATAGCAAAAAAAGAAGGTTTACCAAAATTTAACATCGGGGTAAATTATTTCATTGTAGGGAAAAATCCTAATTCATCAGATCTAAATAATGGTAAAGATGCCTTGTTATTTCCGTCGATAGGAGTCTCAATTCCGATCTATCGAAAAAAGTATAAGGCAATGATTGCAGAAGCTCAATATTTACAAACCGCCGAAATTGCTAAAAAAGATGATAAACGAAATACTTTAAATACTGTTTATGAAAATATTTTTAAAGATTTCAACGATAGTGAGAGGCGAATAGCTTTAAATAAAAAACAAACAGAAATTGCAAAAAAAATATTGGATGTTTTGATCACTTCATATACAACTAATTCAAAGGATTTTGAAGAAGTTTTAAGAATTGAAAGACAGTTACTGAGATACAAATTAGCACAACAAAAAGCGATTACAGATAAAAATGCTGCTATTGCATTTATGCATTATTTATTGGGAAACTAGATCCCATAAATTTCCAAAGATGGACTTAATAAAACAGAATTCATATTATAAAGAATTAAAAATTTAAAATTTAAGATTGAAAATATATTTAAATAGTTTTAAGATGAAAAAATATAAAAATTACCTTATCGCAGCCGGTATTTTAATACTGGGTATTATTATTGGAAATATAACATCAGGTGATAAAGATGAAGTTTTGCATGCTGAAGAAGAACATAATTATATACAAGACCCTGTTACAAAATTATGGACTTGCTCAATGCATCCACAAATAAAATTGGAAAAACCCGGTAGTTGTCCGATTTGCGGAATGGAATTGATTCCGCTTGACGGGTCAAATAATTCCGAAGAAAATATTGAAAGCAATGAAATAGTGTTTACTGCTGAAGCCATTCAATTGGCAAATATTCAAACATCAGTAATAAACAGATCCAACGCAAATAAAGAAGTTCGTTTATTGGGAAAAGTTAAACCTGATGAAAGAAGATTGTATTCACAGGTATCGCATATTCCAGGCAGAATTGAACAATTATATGTAAATTTTACAGGTGAGAAAGTTAGAAAAGGTCAGAGAATTGCTCGTTTATATTCACCTGAATTAATATCAGCACAAAAAGAATTATTTGAAGCTATAAAATCAAAAGATGTTTATCCACAATTATACAATGCTTCAAAAAATAAATTAAAACTATGGAAAATATCTGATTATCAAATAGATGCAATCATTAAATCTGGCAAAGTACAGGAACAAATAGATATTCTATCTAATTATACCGGTTATGTTATGAAACGGAATGTAGAAATAGGAGATCATGTAATGGCAGGAATGAACATGTTTGATATTGCCAATATTGATAATATTTGGGTGATGTTTGAAGCATACGAATCAGATATACCTTGGATTAAAAACGATGATATAGTAAATTTTACTATTCAGGCAGTTCCGAATAAAGTATACAAAGGTAGGGTTAGTTATATTGATCCATTTATTTCTTCAAGTAGTAGAATAGCAAAAGTTAGAGTAGAAGTAAAAAATCCCGGACATAAATTATTGCCTGAAATGTATGCAAGTGGAATAATCAAAGCAAGATTAACAAATAATACGGATGCATTGATCATACCTAAAACTGCAGTTTTATGGACGGGTAAAAGATCTGTAGTCTATATTAAAGTACCACACAATAAAACTACTTCATTTGTATATAGGGAAGTGCTTTTAGGAACTGATCTGGGAGATTTTTACATCATAAATAATGGATTAGAAGAGGGTGATGAAGTAGTGACCAATGGTGTATTCAGAATAGATGCTTCGGCACAACTTTTAGGTCAAAAAAGTATGATGAATCCCAAAAATGGATTAAAAAATAAAGATCTAAAATTTAAAATTGACTCCGAGTTCCAGAAGCAAATAGCAGCAGTTATTGACAATTATATTTTATTAAAAAACGCTTTGGTAAATGATGATGCTAAAAAAGCTCAAAGTCAGGCTAGAATAATAAAAAGTTCTTTAGATAATGTAAATATGTATTTGCTTAAGGGTGATGCTCATGATGTTTGGATGAAATCAGTTAAATCTATCAATAGATCAGTTGAAACAATTCAAATTAATAAAAATATTAAAAATCAAAGAAAAGCTTTTGGAGATTTAGGAGTATCGCTATCAGATATTATTAACGATTTTGGAATTGTAATGGATATTCAAAAATCTTTATATTTAGAATATTGCCCAATGGCAGATAACAATAAAGGTAGTTACTGGTTGAGTTATGATAAAGAAATTTTTAATCCTTTCTTTGGTGCGGGTATGTTAAAATGTGGTGAGGTAAAGAAAACATTTTAATTTGTTAAGGTAATCAAACAAAAAGCAATCAAAAGGTTGTTTTTTATTAGAAAAAAATATTGATTATTATTCTTTTAACCCCTTCATTAAAGCCTGTCTTGTCGATCACAGAAGAGTTATAAAAATGAATAACAGATGCAGTTGTCAATGAAAAGGCTAACTCAATCTCTCCTTCATTTATTCACTTTTTTTATTTCTATGATCTTGCCAGTCTTTCTTTCAAATTTAGGAATAATATTATAGGTATTCAGTTTTAGACAGAATTCCAGATCATCTTCCTGCCCCAATCTTCTTAAACGATTTGCACCATCTGATTTTAGTATTTTGTTTTTTATTTGATCAATATCTATGTGGATACCTTCAAGTTGAGATTTAATGTATTTGGCACATTCTTCATCCTCAGTTGCCGGCTCAATCGCTTTGTTTCCTATGGCAAGAAGGGTTATTTTTTGAGGATCTTTATTTTTTAGATAGTAAATTATCGATTGGGCATTTGCAAAGCTTCCAATCAATATCTCATCAGCGTTTTTTGAGTAGACAATACCTTGAGAGCCAGCAGAGGTTGTGAGAATTATTTTTTTATTATTTAAATCCAACTCAGTTGACCTAACAGGGGAATTGCCATGATCAAAACCTTTAGGAGGTAAACCATCTCTCTCTCCAAAAAGCAAATGATCAGGCTTCTCACTCTTTAGTTTATAGGCATCTTTTAAAGCTCCCACAGGTAAAATATACTTGGCACCACTGGCAAGGCAGGCAATTATTGTATTACTTGCTCTAAAAACATCAAACACTACTGTAATTCCATCAGCAGTTTTTGCTCCCTCTAAACATCTATTAATTCTTATTTTCATTGTTAAAATATTTTTCAATAATTTTTCTAGATCTATCAATCATCGCAATGGCTTTATCAATGGTGTGTAATTTGGTTCTAAAAGACAAAATAGCCATTCTTATAACAAATTTTTCATTAATTTTTGTTGAGCTAAAGTAAACCGCTCCATTGTTATGGATCTCTTGCATTAGCTTTTGATTAAATAAATTTTCATCTATAATTTTTGAAGGAAACCAAAAGTAACTTACCGAAAGATCGGGTTGTGGTCCTACTTTAAAACCAATTTTAATAAGTTGTTCTCTAAAATAGGTAGTCAGTAATAATTTTTCTTCCAGGCAGGCAATAAATGGTTCTATACCATGCAATTGCAATGGTAACCACATACGCATTCCTCTAAAATGTTTGGTGAGCTCCGGTGAAACATCGGCCGGATTTACCGGAGCATTTTCATCTATCGAATCTTGCATATAACTGGCTGTATAATGATGTGAATGATAAACGGCTTCTTTATCTTTTACCAAAACAGCACCTAAGCCATAAGGTATAAATAAACCTTTATGTGGATCGATTACTAAAGAATCAGCGAGTTCAATTCCTCTAAAACTATCTTTCTTTTGTTTGGTTAGAATAAAAAATCCTCCATAAGCAGCATCAATATGATACCATAGATTATTTTTTTGGGCTATTTCTCCAATTTTTTGTAGCGGGTCAATGGCACCGGTATCCGTAGTGCCTGCAGAAGCAATAACTAAAAACGGATTTAAACCTTTAACCTTATCTTCTTTAATTTTAGTGCTAAGATCTTCAGAAATTATTCTCGAATTGCTGTCTAATTCAACATAACGTATTTTAATATCTTCTAATCCGATAATACGCAATGCTTTTTGAGTGCAATGATGTACTTGCGGACTTAAATAAACGACACTATTTTTAATTTGATCAGATTTTATCTTGTGTTTATCTCTGGCTGCAGTTAAAGCAATCAGATTTGCAATAGAACCTCCGGAAGTTAGATTACCAATCGCTGTTTTTGGAAATCTAAAAATTGACTTCATCCAATTTATCAATTCATTTTCAATAGAAACAGCCCCCGGAGAAGCGTAATAGATACCGGCATATTCATTGGTAACATCTACAAGATAATCAGCTAAAGATGACGTGTATATACCACCTCCGGGTATATAGCCTATATGTCCTCCTGAAGCTGCATTTATTCCTTTTGAGGCAACTTCATCACTATAAATTTTAAGAATCTCTCGAAGTGATTTTTTATTGGAATCTATTGAGAAATCCTGAATATTAACCTGCGCAGAAGAAAAAGCATCAACATGGTCAATTTTATTTAAAAATTGGTTGGTATAATTATTTACTTGTTTTACATATTCATTTCGTTTAGATTCTACTGGTTCTAAGGCTTTAGAAATTTGATGTAATTTTAAAATATGTTGTTTGAGATCTTTCACTTATAAGTTTTTTTAATATTTCTAAAAGTATAAAACCCTTGTTAGGATGCAAAATATTTTCATATATTTTCTTCCTTTCTAAATATTTGTGTAAGCAAATCAAAATCTTTTCCCAAATCAAATAAAAAAAGATTAATTTTGAAATAGAAGTATAAGATGTAATCTTAATCAGATTTGATTGCTTTAGCAAAACAGCTTTTCAGTTACAAAATCAAATATTTTGATAAACATTTATTTAAAAAATAAGAAAATGAAAAACAAAGTATGGTATCTTTTAGGTTTGGTGATTTTATTTATAACCTTCAGTCAGGCTCAAGAAAAAAAAGTAATAAAAACTGATCAGAAAACTATTAATTATTTAGAAGAATCTTCAGAATCTTTTGACCAAAGAATGAAATGGTGGAGAGATGATCGATTTGGTATGTTTATTCACTGGGGGGTATATGCAATCCCAGCCGGAAAATATAATGGAAAAGAAGTAAAAGGAATTGGTGAATGGATCATGAAACACGGTGAAATTCCTATCATTGAATACGAACAATATGCAAAACAATTTAATCCTGTAAAATTTGATGCAAATGAATGGGTAAGAATTCTCAAAGATACCGGAATGAAATATTTGGTGATCACTTCAAAACATCATGATGGTTTTGCTATATGGGATTCTAAAGTTTCAAACTACGATATTGTAGATTTTTCACCGTATGGAAAAGATGTGCTGCATGCACTATCAAAAGCATGTAAAGAACAAGGAATTAAATTTGGTCTTTATCACTCTATCATGGATTGGCATCATCCTGATGCTCAGGCTTATTCCTATCTAAAAAATGATCCAAAAAAAAGAACGGACAATAATGAACATTTTGCTAAATATCTGGAAAATTATATGAAACCCCAATTAAAAGAACTTATAGATAATTACAATCCGGATATAATTTGGTTTGATGGAGAATGGGTAGAAGAATTCACGCATAAGCAAGGACAAGAATTGTACCAATATGTAAGAACTTTAAATCCGAGTATTCTTATCAATAACCGTGTAGATAAAGGTCGGTCAGGAATGCAGGGTATGAATAAAGAAGATAAAAAATATGCCGGAGATTTTGGTACTCCTGAACAGGAAATACTGGAAATAGCTTCTGCGCTTGACTGGGAATCTTGTATGACCATGAATGATACCTGGGGATTTAAACAAAGTGATCATAATTGGAAATCTACTAAAGAATTGGTTCATAATTTGATAGATGTCACCGCCAAAGGAGGAAATTATTTATTAAATGTTGGTCCTACTGCTGAAGGACTTATTCCGGCACCAAGTGTTGAAAGATTAAAACAAATTGGTATATGGTTAAATGTTAATGGTGAGGCAATATATGAAACAGAAAAACTGCAACATAATTATAAACAGGGAGAACATATTTTTTTCACCAAACAAAAAGGAAGTCACGTATATTTTACAATAATATTGGAAAAACCTAAAGAACGCTTAATCCTTAAAAACTTAAAACCAAAAGATAATTCAACTATTAAATTGTTAGGATTTGATGAACCCTTAAAATGGGAATTTGATGAAGAAAAAGGATTAAAGATCACTATACCTAAAAACATATTAAAAACCTGGAATAATAATTCATTTGCCTGGGTCTTTCGCGTGGAAGGACAGGAGATATAATTAATTAAAATTAGGAAAATTAGTAATATATATACCTAATCAATGAAATATTTTATAAATCTTACGCTTATATTATTATTTACAGATTAATACATTCTCAGCAATATGAACTTGAATCTCCAGATAGAAATATTAAAATTGAAATTACAGTTGATAAACAGATTTAGAGGTCAGTAAATAAATCCATATAACTGTTGATTATATTGAATTCAAATATTTGCATTTATCTACTGACCTCTATTTGTCTTTATTCCTGAATAGAAAAATATGAGTGATAGTCACAAAATTCCGGTAGTATCTAAAGAGATGCTGGTTCCATTTATTTTAATAACCTCACTATTTGCACTTTGGGGTTTTGCCAATGATATCACCAATCCTATGGTATCTGCTTTTAAAAAGATCTTAGAACTAAATAATACACAGGCATCTTGGGTACAGGCCGCATTTTATGGAGGATATTTTACCATGGCGCTACCAGCTGCATTTGTGGTGAAAAAGTATTCTTATAAAGTGGGTATTATTGTAGGGCTAATATTATACGCAACTGGTGCATTACTATTTTATCCTGCAGCAGCATTTGAAAATTATTTTTTCTTTTTGGCTGCCCTATATATTTTAACATTTGGTCTTGCTTTTTTAGAAACCACTGCAAACCCATATATCATGTCAATGGGAGCTGAAGAAACTGCAACACAACGTTTAAATTTTGCCCAGGCTTTTAATCCTCTTGGTGCCTTGACAGGATTATTTGTAGCTCAGACCTTTATTTTAGGAGCATTACAATCAGATGATGTTGATGCAGACGGAAATGGAATTTATGAAACTTTAACCGGAGCAGCAAAAGCAGCAGTAAAAACATCTGACCTGATGGTCATAAGAAATCCGTATGTTGGATTAGGGCTATTGGTCATTGTAATGCTTGTCTTTATTTCTTTTGTTAATATGCCGGAGAAGAAAGAAAGTGAAGACAGTTCAGGTATGTTGGTCTCTATTCAACGTATTTTTAAAAAGGAAAGGTTTGTAGGAGGAGTGATTGCACAAATGTTTTATGTAGGAGCCCAGATCATGTGCTGGACCTATATTTATCAGTATGCTGAGAACCTTGGAATTAACAATAAAGATGCTGTGTATTATGCATATATGGCATTAGGAGTGTTTTTAGCAGGTCGTTTCTTATTTACATTCCTTTTAAAATATATTGATTCCGGTAAATTATTAATGATCTTATCATTTGGAGCGATTGCTTTTACCCTAGGAACCATTTTTATTCATGGTATGGGCGGTCTGTACAGTTTGGTTTTGGTTTCGTTTTGTATGTCATTGATGTTTCCAACTATTTATGGTATTGCTCTTCATGGCTTGGGTGATGATGCTAAACCAGCCTCAGCATTTTTAGTGATGGCTATTGTTGGAGGAGCTTTTATGCCAATCTTACAGGGATTAATTCTTGACCTTGGCGGGAAAGGTTATGCTGATATCAAAATATTAGGTGTTCCTGAAGTAAATTTCTCTTTTATTTTACCAATGATTGGCTTTATCGTAGTAGCTCTTTATGGCTATAGAACCTATAAGAATTATGAAATGAATTAAAAAATTGAGACCTTTGAAAAAATTATTGAAATAAACTCATGAAACGATATGCATTTGCATTGGATCTTAAAGACGATCCTAGATTAATTACCGAATATGAAAATTATCATAAAAAAATATGGCCTGAAATAACAGACAGTATTAAAAATTCAGGAATTGAAAATTTGGAGATCTATCGAGTTGGAAATAGGATGTTTATGATTATGGAGGTAAATGATTCTTTTTCATTCGAAAGAAAATCTAAAATGGATAGTATTAACCCAAAAGTTGAGGAATGGGAAAAATTAATGTGGAAATATCAAAAAGCACTTCCAATAGCAGAGCCAGGTGAAAAATGGATGCTTATGGAAAAAATATATCAATTGTAAATAATAAAAGTCGTTACTTTATAATTCTAAAATAATTCTATGCAAAAATTACTCTCTCTACCACCTAATCTTGTAAAGTATTTTTATGAAATTGAAGAGAAAAATTCTGAAAAGTGGTTTTGTACGTCTGACCCACCGGGAAGTCGTGTAGGATCAGGAGGAGGAACTTCATGGATTTTAAAAGAGAGTTGGAAAGTTGATCAAAGCCCTAAAAATTTCTCAAACTGGATAAAAAAAGAAAAACGGATTATTATACATGCTGGAGGTCAGAGCAGAAGGTTACCAGCTTATGCTCCATCTGGAAAAATTCTTACACCAATTCCTGTATTTAGATGGGAACGTGGACAAAAAATAGATCAAAACTTATTAGACCTGCAAATACCTTTATATGAAAAGATCCTTAAAAATGCACCTGATCAGTTAAATACTTTAATTGCAAGTGGTGATATTTATATCCAATCAGATGGAAAGATTAAAGACTTACCTGATGCAGATGTGGTTTGTTATGGGATATGGGTAGATCCTGAATTAGCAAGTAAACATGGAGTCTTTGTTTGTGATAAAAACAATTCTGAGGAATTGCTGTATATGCTTCAAAAACCACCTTGTAGCCAATTGCAAAAATTATCTCAGGAACATTTATATCTTATGGATATCGGTATCTGGGTATTGAGTGACCGAGCAGTTGATCTACTGATGAAACGTTCTGGTTACAGTTGTAGTAAAAAAGGAGAATTGATAGTGCCGGAAAATTTTGAGTTTTATGATCTTTATTCCGATTTTGGTCTAAATCTGGGTACTCATGCTGATAGGAAAGATACAGAATTAAATGAATTAACTGTTGTTATTCATCCTTTACCTAATGGAGAATTTTATCATTTTGGAACTAGTAAAGAATTGATGTCTTCAACAATATCTATTCAAAACAGAGTTATGGATCAGCGCTCTATACTTCATAAGGATAGTAAACCGCATTCTTCAATGTTTATCCAAAATGCAGATATAAAGATTAGCTTATATCCTGAACAAAGAAATTTATGGATTGAGAATTCCTTTATTGGTAAAGAGTGGAAAATTCAATCAGAACATATTATTACAGGAATTCCGGAGAATGACTGGAATTTGAAATTACTTCAGGGAGTTTGTTTAGATATGATTCCAATTAGTGAAGATGAATTTTGTGTTCGTTTCTATGATTTTTACGATTATTTTAAAGGTTCAGTAAATTCAAAAGATACCCAATGGTTAGGAAGTTCATTTAGCCAATGGTTATCAGACCGCAATTTAGAACTTACACAATTGGATTTTCCAATGAACACAGATATACAGTCTGCCAGAATTTTTCCTGTAATGAAAAAGAAAGACATTACTGAAGGATTTTTGAACTGGATAATTCAACCATCTGAAAATAAAAAATATGCACAACAATGGAAATCGAACAAGAGAATTTCTGCTGACGAAATAATTGATCAAACTAATTTAAAAAGGCTTTACCTACAGCGGGAACAATTTAGAAATGATAATATTTCACTACTTCATAAAAATTATAAAAAAAGTGTTTTTTATCAGGTAGATCTTGATGATATAGCCAAACGTGTTGCAAAAAACGGGATTGAATTACAAACAATGATGACTATCGAAGATCCTTTTCTTCAAATGCATGAATATATGTTTCAGGCTAAAGTGAAACAATATCAAAACAGAGATTACAAGAAAGAAGAGCAACAAGCTTTTCAAATACTACAAGATAGTATTATTAAAACCCTTGGTTACCAAAATTTACAACCAAAGCTAAATGTTTTTCAAGATCAGATCGTGTGGGGTAGAAGTCCTGTAAGAATTGATTTGGCAGGGGGTTGGTCTGATACACCTCCCTATAGCTTAATACAAGGAGGTGCAGTTGTAAATATGGCAATAGAGTTGAATGGCCAGCCGCCACTGCAAGTATATATTAAACCATCAGAGGAGTACAAAATTATACTTCGATCTATAGATTTGGGTATCAGAGAAGATATAATATCTTATGATAAGCTTTCTAAGTATAATCAAGTAGGTTCTGCCTTTTCAATACCAAAAGCAGCATTATTTCTGTCAGGATTTCATCCTTCATTTTCAGCGGAATCCTATGGCAGTCTTCAGGAACAATTAAAAGCATTTGGATCAGGGATTGAAATCTCAACATTGGCAGCGATTCCTAAAGGTTCTGGTCTTGGAACCAGTTCAATATTAGCAGCAACGGTATTAGGAGCATTATCTGATTTTTGTGGTTTTGATTGGAGTCAGAATGAAATAAGCAACAGAACCTTAGTGCTGGAGCAGCTCTTGACTACCGGTGGTGGGTGGCAGGATCAATATGGAGGTGTTTTGCCCGGCATTAAACTACTTAGTACAAAAATTGGAAGTGATCAAACACCTGATGTCAAATGGGCTCCTAATTTCATTTTTAGCAGACCCGAAAACAAATCTCGTATGTTGTTATATTATACGGGAATTACACGAACTGCGAAAAATATTCTAGCTGAAATTGTAAGCGGTATGTTTCTTAATGAAAATAATAATACAGAGATTCTTAAAGATATTAAACTACATGCTTTAGATACCTTTGATGTTATACAACGTGGAAATTTTGATGCTTTTTGTGAATGCGTTAATCTTACCTGGGAGCAGAAACAATTATTGGATAAAGGTACCAACCCTCCTGAAGTTAGAACGTTGATAAATTCTTTTAAGGATTATACCTCAGCTTTAAAAATTCCAGGAGCCGGAGGTGGAGGATATATTTATATAATTGCAAAAGATCCGGAAGCAGCAGGTAAAATTCGGAATATTTTAAATGAATATCCGCCAAATAATCGTGCGCGTTTTGTAGATATGAATCTATCACTAACTGGATTTCAAGTTACTAGATCATAAAGTAAAAATATTTCTAATATTTTTACTTATTTAGGATACAATATTATTACATGCTTTCACTGCTATTTTTTAAGTATATTTGAATGAATTACACTAATTAAAAATTTATGGAACAAATAGTTAATAAACAGAGAGAATTTTTTAATACAAATGCAACAAAAGACATTTATTTTAGAAAAAAGCAACTAAGAAAACTAAAAAAGTTATTAAAAGAAAATGAAGAACTGTTAAATAAAGCCATTTATAAGGATTTTAAAAAATCATCTTTTTGTAATTATACCAGCGAACTATCGATATTGTATGGTGATATTGACGAGGCTCTTAAGAATGTGAAAAAATGGTCAAAACATAAAAAGGTAAGAACCAACCTTTTAAATATTCCTGCAAAAAGTTATATAATTCCTGAACCATTAGGCGTTTCGCTTGTAATTGGGGCTTGGAATTATCCTTATCAATTATCATTTGCTCCCGCAATAGCAGCAATTACTGCCGGTAATACAGTTGTATTAAAACCAAGTGAATTGCCTATAAATACCAGTAATCTTATAGCAAAATTGATCAATGAGAATTTTAATCCTGAATTTTTTAAGGTTGTTGAAGGAGGTGTACAAGAAACAAAAGAACTTCTCGATCAGAATTTTGACAAGGTTTTTTTTACCGGAAGTGGCTATGTCGGGAAAATAGTTTATCAGGCTGCAGCCAAACATTTAACTCCGGTAACTTTAGAACTTGGTGGTAAAAGTCCCGCGTTTTTTACTGAAAAATGCGACTTAAAAATTGGTGTGAAAAGAATGATCTGGGCAAAATTTTTAAATGCCGGACAAACTTGTGTCGCTCCTGATTATATTCTTGTTCATAAAGCCATAAAAGAAGATTTTTTAAAAGCAGTAAAAGATGAGATTAAAAACTCTCATTTTGCATTTGAAAATGATAACTATGTTCAAATAATTAACGAAAGTAACATGCATAGATTAATTGCTATGTTAGATGCAAATAAGGTTTATTTAGGTGGAAATTACGATATTAAAGAAAGGTATTTTGAGCCTACTATTTTGACAGATGTAAGCTTTAATGATAAAATCATGCAGGATGAAATATTCGGACCAATTTTACCGGTGATTGAATATGATGATATTGATGAAATTATTAAAAATGTAAAATCACGCCAAAAACCATTAGCTCTATATGTTTTTACAAAAGAAAGTAAAATAAAAAGAAAAATCTTAAACGAGATCTCATTTGGTGGAGGAGCGATAAATGATGCAATCATGCATTTAACAAATACAAATTTGGGATTTGGAGGAGTAGGAGCAAGTGGAATGGGTAATTATCACGGTGAAAATGGATTTAGAGCATTCTCACATTATAAAAGTATTTTGGATAAGTCAACACTAATTGAACCAAATTTAAAACACCATCCAAGAACAGATAAAAAATTAAGATTAATTAAAATGATTTTAGGTCAGAAGTAAAGAATATTTTTTTAATCCTATAAAGTGTCTGGTAGGAAATACATCAAAATTCAAATCGTTTCTTTTTGCAATCTTTTCACTTTTTTACAATCGACTGATACTACGGCATCACCTCATATAAAAAAGTAAAAATCTTATCAAAAATAATTCAATTTAGAAAG